>JBFYWS010000432.1:0-2945 GCA_041310935.1 Desulfobacteraceae bacterium
GTCATGCTCGGTGCCGCCAAGGTGGGGATCCTGGCGGGCTCGGTGGTGAGTGCCGTGATCGGGATGGCCCTGCTGGTCGTCTTCCTGCCGAAAACAGCCCAACCGCAGCCGTGACGGATAAGTGGAAAAAAATCCAAATCAATTGCGAAGCCGAACCCGACTTGCCCCTCGCCTGGATGGACCGCGTGGCCTTTGCGGCGGTCATGGACAACCTGCTCTCCAATGCTCTCAAATTTTCGGAAAGAGGAACGTCGGTCTGGGTCAGAGCCCGGGCGGAGGGGGAGCATCTCGTCTACACGGTCCAGGACGAGGGCCCGGGGCTCAGCGAGCAGGATAAGCCCAGACTGTTCCAAAAAGGGGTCCGGCTTTCGAATTCCCCGACGGCAGGCGAGCTCTCAACCGGTTACGGGCTGGCCCTGGCCAAGGAGTTGACCGAGAAAATGGACGGAACGATCTGGTGCGAAAGCCAGGCCGGCCATGGCGCCTCTTTTTCCCTGCGCTTGAAGGCTGTTACGTAAGCAGCAGGTTACACAGGCCAGTTGCTTGCAGCAGTCGGCGCTGCGCTTCCTTATTTATTCGAGGTGGTGAGCGCATGGGGGAGCAGACCAGCAAAAACCGGCAGCCCTGATTGCGCGCAACGCCGAAACCACCCACGCCGATATCATCGTATTTGCCACCCACGGCAAGGCCGGCACGAAAGCCTTGGGCCCACAGCATCGGGGCCAAGGTGCTGGCCCAGACCTCGCGACCCTCCCTGTTGGTGCCGATCCGGTGAAGGTGGAACTTGGCAGGCTGACAGCCTGCCAAGTTCCATTCCGAGTGTTCCAGTGTTGTTTGCGCTTGACCCCGCTCTCGGCGCTTGCTAACAGGGTGTTGAAAAACGGCGCCTAAGGCCATGATCCGGCGTTGCGTGGCTCTTGTAAATGCTCATCCGCCGCAGGCGGACTGCGCTTTCCAAATCGCCATGCGCCTTGGCTGACGGCCTGATGCTTGTTTTTCAACAACCTGTAAAAACTTCCCTATACGGTTGACCGGCATTGACTCTATCATAAGGAGGGGCGGCATGCGTCGGTATGGGTGTATGCTCCTGGGGGCTGCAATGGCAGTGGCGATCTGCGGCGCGGCCGGGGCGGCGAGCGAGCCGGCCATGAAGCTGCGCAGCCAGAACAGCCTGTCTGAATTCGCGCCGCCGGAGGTCTTCCTGGCCGGTAACTTTCTGGCGGACGAGACCGATCCGGCCTATATCTTCGGGAAGGTCGGGGATTTCGTCAAATCGCTTGCCTGTCCGGCCACCTGGCTCATCGAGGAGAGCGAGCGCAAGCGCATCGAGGCCCGGGGCCAGCAGTCGGGCCCGGTCGAGTATTCCATTTACCTGGAGGCGGATTGCCCGGGCAAGCTCACCTATTACATCTTCGTCGACCGCTCCTTCAATTCCGCCCAGTGGCTGGAATGGCGCCGTCAATTCCACAAGAGCAAGGCCGAGCCCCATTACGAGGTGGTCAGGGCCAGCCTCGAGCAGGCCGCCCAGAGAGGATTCGTGGTGGACGGCGAGCTGCGGTTCGTGGCACTTAACGGCGAACTGCTGCTGAAGCGGCCGGAAGAGATCCTTGCCGGCGAGCTCAAGTTCCAGCCGATCTACGATCTCAAGAAAAACCAGGCACTGACCAAGTGACCCGCAACGGGCTCCCCTATTATGGCATGGTCGCGGCCTTTATATCGATTGGAGGTAGCGCTGATGGATAATACAAAAAAGCAGCAAGGTGTAACGCGTCGCGGGTTTATCCGAACCGTCGGAATCGGCGGAGTGGCGGCCACGGCCTTGGGCATCACCGGGAACGTCGGCGCCCAGGCGCCGGCGGGCGGGCAGGCTGCGGCCATGCCCAAGCGCAAGCTCGGAAAGACCGGGGCCGAGGTGTCGATCCTGTGCCTGGGCGGCATGTTCGACACGGTCAACAACCAGCTGCTGCTGCGGCAGGCTCTCAACTGGGGGGTGACCTACTGGGACACGGCCGAGGGCTACGGCAACGGTCTGAGCGAAGAGGGGTTCGGCCGCTTTTTCACCCGCTACCCGGAAACCCGCAAGGACATTTTCCTGGTGACCAAGTTCCGCCCCTCCCCGCCCGACAAGCTGAGCGAGGCCCTGGACAAGGGGCTGAAGCGGCTGCACACGGATTACGTGGACGTGTTTTACACCCACGGCATCAGCGATTTCAACCAGATCACGGGTGTCCGCGACTGGGCGGAGCAGATGAAGAAGGCCGGCAAGATCAAGTTTTTCGGGTTCAGCACGCACACGAACATGGAGGATTGCCTGCTCGCCGCCTCGAAGTCCGGCTGGATCGACTCGGTCATGTTCACCTACAACTTCCGGCTCATGAACGCCCCGAAAATGAAAGAGGCCGTAGACGCCTGCGTGCAGTCGGGGATCGGCCTGACGTCTTTTAAAACCCAGGCGGGTGGGCAGGTCAAGGCCGACAGCGAAACCGAGTTCAAGCTGGTCCAGAAATTTCTCGAGCGCGGCTTCACCGACAAGCAGGCCAAGCTCAAAGCCGTGTGGGAGAACCCGCAGATCGCCAGTATCTGCTCCCAGATGCCCAACCTGGCCTACCTTTCGGCCAACGTGGCTGCGGCCCGCGACCTGAAGACGCTTGCTCAAAGCGATTTCGAGACTCTCGAGCACTTTGCCTATGAGACCCGCTCCGGTTATTGCGCCGGCTGCGGCCGCATCTGCCAGGCGGCCGTGGGCGGGAAGGTGCCGGTGAACGACGTGATGCGCTGCCTGATGTACTACCGCGACTACGGCGACCGCGAGCTCGCCCGGAGTGTCTTTGCCGGCCTGCCCGAAGCGGCGCGCTCGCAGCTGACGGAAGTGGACTATTCCAAGGCTGAAATGGCCTGCCCCCAGGGGCTCGCCATCGCGGCGCTCATGGCCGAGGCCTCAGAGT
>JBFYWS010000459.1:0-3926 GCA_041310935.1 Desulfobacteraceae bacterium
CTACTCAGGCAGATAGACTGAGGGTAGATAGGCTGAAGGAAAAGACATGTGCAATCACAATTGCCCTTCAGCCTTCAGTCTTCAGTCTTCAGCCTAAATGTCTGAGTTACCCGTGGAGAAGCCATGCCGCGCAAATTCTTACCGTGGATCCTGGGAGTGTGCTGGTGGTGTGCCTCCGGCTGTGCTGCGCTGGTGGTTGGGGCGGGCGCCGGGGCTGGGGCCTACACCTACGTGAACGGCGAGCTGGTGCGCACCTATTCGGCTCGGTATCCCGCGACCATGGCCGTTTGCACCCAGCTCCTGCAGGACCTGGGAATGCCGGTCAAGGAGCAGGGCTCCGACGGCGTTCAGACCACCATCGTCACCGAACGCAAGGACGGCACGCCGATGACGATCAAGGTGAAAATTATCGGGCTCGACGTGACGGAGGTTTCCGTGCGGACCGGTGTCGTCGGCTACTGGAACAAGGATCTCTCAGTGAATTTCCAGGAGTACATCGCTGAGCGCCTCACGAAGGTGCCTGCCGGAGGGGCAGCCCCGAGTTGAGCACCGAAATTTCGTGGTGCTCAAGCCGGTTGATGGCGCCGATGTGCCGGTCCATGACCTGCCGCAGCCGCGCGTCTGTGAAACGGTGCAGGCTGCAGTTGGGCACGACCCGAAACCCGCGGCGCAGCTTGTGGCCGCCGCCGGCGCCGGGGTCGAAATGGCGGATCCCGTGCGCGATGGCCCATTCGATCGGTCGGTAATAGCACGCGTCGAAGTGCAGGAATTCAACGTCCGCTCGTCCCCCCCAGTATCGGCCGTAGAGGTGGTCTGCCTTGGTCACGCAGAGCGACATCCCGAGCGGCGGTTCGCGTGCGTCCCGGCCGCTCGCGACACCGAACAGCAGCCGATGCCGGAAGCGGCCGGGCAGCGCGCTGAAAAAATCGCGCGTCAAATACTTGCATCCCCAAGGCCCGAACTTGTCGTTGGTCCGGGCATAAAACTCGTACATGCGGGCATAGTGCTGCGGCGGCAATTCATCGCCGGGAATCATTCGCACCGTGATCTCCTGCCGTTCCAGGCCCCGGCGCTCCCGGCGGATGTTGCGGCGCTGATTGGCGCTGAATCCGGACAGGTAATCTTCAAAATCGCGCAACCCGCTGTTGATCCATGAAAAGCTTGGGTGGACCCAGGGCGTGTAGCCCCGAGTCTGCATGAATTCGGCCCACTGCGGGTCGGTAAAGAGGAAGCTTGCTCCGGACAGCCGCTCACGCCGGCAAAAGCGCTCGATCTCCGCTAACATCAACCCGGTCAGCTGCGTTTCATCCACCCCGGGGGCCGTCAGAAAACGGTACCCGATCAGGGGCGTAAACGGGCTCATGCCGACGAGTTTGGGGTAATAGTCCAGGCCCAGCCGTCCGGCCACGTCCGCCCAGGCCTGGTCGAACACGAACTCCCCGGCGCTGTGGGTCTTGATGTAGAGCGGAGCGGCGGCCAACAACTCGCTGCCCGACCACACGGTCAGGTGCCGGGGAATCCAGCCGGCCCGGGCGGCGGCGCTGCCGGATGCCTCCATCAGCCACAACCAGTCCCACTCTAAAAACGGGCTCTTCAGCGGCAGCGCCAGGGCGTCCCACGCCTCGCGGTCGATCTCGGAAATCTGGGTGACCCAGCGTATTGTTGGGGATGATGGATACATGACAGCCGGCTCCGTAAACCTCGCCTTGCCCGCGCGAATAGCGCTCAGGTGTTCAGGCCGAAGGTAGATACGCTGAAGGAAAAGACGTACGTGATCATTTTTCCCTCCAGCCTTCAGCCTTTAGTCTATCTACCTGGGTAGCGACATAATATGACGCCCGCCGGCCGCTGTCACGGGCGGCTGCGGCCACCATCGGGACGCTTGACATTCGTGACGGTATAGACAATATTCAAAATTAACTCAACCGATTAACGCGGAGGCTCCCGCATATGCCAATTTTCGAATTCCGTTGTTTGGACTGCAATGAATGCTTTGAAACGCTCATGCTGAAAAAGAGCGATGAGGTCGAACTGCGCTGCCCGAAGTGCGCCTCCGAAGAACTGGAGCGCATCCTGAGCAAGACCTGCTACGCGATGGCAGGCGGCGGGGAAAAACAGGGGGTTGCATCCCAGAGCCGGACCTGTTCGGGCGGGTCCTGCACGAGCTGGGATATTCCCGGCCACTCACGCTGAGTCTGCCTTCGGAGCGGTTGCACGATGCGTGAGATTCACGCCCAGGAAAAAGAGCAGTTCAAAAAGCTTTTCAAGCGGGAGCAGGTCGAAAATTTCGAGGATCGCTTCAAAGTTCTGGAAGTGTTTCTTGCGACCGAACGGCATCTGACGGCCGATGAACTGGCCGAGTGCCTGGAGGCGAAGGGGGTGCAACTTGCCCCGGATTTCGTCCGCGACACGCTCAAGCTACTGAGTCGTTACGGTTTCGCTCGCCAAAGCCGCTTCGACAACGGGGTGATCCGCTACGAGCATCATCACCTGGGGCAGCACCACGACCACATGATCTGCACCAAGTGCGGCAAGATCCTCGAGTTCAAGGAAGATCGGCTGGAAGACTACCAGATCCAGATCGCCGCCGCCCGCGGCTTCCACATGCTGCAGCACCGCATGGAGATCTACGGAATCTGCGGCGATTGCATCAAGGAGCGCTCCCGGAGGCTGCCGCTGACCATGGCCAAGGCCGGTGAGCGGCTGCTGATCCGCGAAATCAGCGGCGGCGCCACCTCCCGCGTGCGCCTCATGACCATGGGCCTGCGCCCGGGGGACCGCGTCGAAGTGATTACCAACAACGGCCAGGGCCAGCTGGCCATATCCGTCGACATGCGGCGCTACGTCCTCGGCCGCGGACTGGCGCAGAAAATCATCGTTGAACCGGAGGACCACCAAGCCGCCAACCACCCGGCGATTCGGCCGCGGACCGATATGCCCAGATGAGACGAATCTTTGCCATAGGCGACATCCACGGCTGCTACGACAAGCTGCGCGCGCTGCTGGACCAACTCCCCATCGACTGGTCGCGCGACCGCCTCGTGTTCATCGGCGATTACATCGACCGCGGCCCGGATCCCTTCGCTGTGGTGGAGCACCTGGTGGGGCTGCAGGCGCAGCACCCGGACATCGTCTTCCTGAAGGGCAACCACGAGGAGATGCTGGAGGGGTATCTTTCCGGGAGGGACCGCATGACCTACCTCTACAACGGCGGCCAGCAGACCCTGGACAGCTACCTGAGGCGGGCGAGCGCCTCCGCACCGCACCCGATCCCGCCGGAGCACCTGAGGTTTTTCAAGTCCCTGGTGCTTTACCACGAGACCGAGGAGTTCGTTTTCGTGCACGCCGGCCTGCGCCACGGTGTGCCATTGGACCGGCAATCCGTCGAGGACCTGCTCTGGATCCGGGAAAAATTCATTCACTCCTCCCACCCGTTCGAGAAACGGGTGGTGTTCGGCCACACGCCGTTTGAGAAGCCCCTGGTGGAGCCGTACAAAATCGGGATCGACACCGGCGCCGTATACGGCAACATGCTGACCTGTGTGCAGCTTCCCGATGGAATCTTTTTTCAGGCCTGAGCAGTTACGAGAAATGATAAAACGGTTGTGCATGATCGTGTTGTTTTTAGTGGCGACCGGGGGTGGCGCCGAGGCGGCCGAACGCATGGCCGTGAGCGCCAAAGACGCCAACGTCCGCTCCGGCGCTGGGCCCACCTATGGCACGCTCTGGAAAGTGGAAAAATATCATCCGCTCGAGGTCTTCGAAGCCTCCGGAGTGTGGCTGCACTTTAAGGACTTCGAGGGCGACAGCGGCTGGATCCACAAATCGCTGGTGGACAAGACGGCCTGCGTCATCACCAAGCAGAACGGCGTGCAGTTGCGCGCCGGTCCCGGCACCGACCAGCCGGTGCTGGTCAAGATCGACAA
>JBFYWS010000460.1:0-3060 GCA_041310935.1 Desulfobacteraceae bacterium
AGCGCTCCACGTCGTACTCCTTCATCAGGCCGTAACCGCCGTGCAGCTGGACGGCATGGTTGGCGCAGCGGTACATGACCTCGGAGCAGTAGAGCTTGGCCATGGCAGCCTCTTTGGAAAACGGCAGCTCGTTGTCGCGCAGCCAGCAGGCCTTGTATAGAATCAGGCGGGCGCACTCAATCTCCATGGCCATGTCCGCCAGCTTGAAGGCGTTGGCTTGGAAGGTGGCGATGGGCCGGCCGAACTGTTCACGCTCGTTGGCGTAGCGCACCGCCCGGTCAAAACAGCCCTGGGCGCCGCCCAAGCCCATGGCGGCGATGGACAGACGCCCGCCGTCCAATGTCTGCATCATCTGGTGGAAGCCGTTGCCTCTGGGCCCCAGCAGGTTGTCCTTGGGGACGCGGCAGTCTTCGAAGTAAAGCTCGGCGGTGTTGGAGGCGCGCCACATCATCTTGCCGTGCATCGGTTTGGCGGTGAAGCCCGGGGTGCCGGCTTCCACCACGATGCAGGACAGCTCGGCCTTCCCGTCGCTCCGCACCCCGGTGCGGGCCAACACCGTAACCCCGCTGGTGATGCGTGTCGCGGCATTGGTGATGAAGATCTTGCTGCCGTTGATCACCCACTCGTTGCCGTCGAGGACGGCGTTGGTCTTGGAGTTGGAGGCGTCCGATCCGGCATTCGCCTCGGTCAGCCCGAACCCCCAGAGCGCCTCGCCCTTGCACAGCTTTGGCAGATATTTCTGCTTCTGCTCCTCGTTGCCGAAATAATACAGGGGGCCGATGCCCAGCGAGTTTTCGGCCGCTACGGTGGCGGCATGCGACCCATCGGCCCGCGCGATCTCCTCCACGGCGATGATGTAGGCGAGATAGTCCATGGCCTGGCCTCCGTATTTGTCGGAGACGAATACCCCGAACAGCCCCAGTTCGGCCATCTTCTGCATCGTGTCGTAGGAGAACTCCTCCTTCTCATCGAGTTCCCTGGCAACGGGTTGGATCTCGTTTTCAGCAAAGCTGCGAACCGACTCCCTGAGGATCTCATGCTCGGACGAAAGGCTGAAGTCCATGGGTACTCCTTCGTGTTGGGCGGGTTCATGCCAACAAATGGTGATGACTTGGCACCCAGCGGCATATCTGATAAGGGTTAAGGGTGCATGAGCGCCGGGCCATTTGACGCCTGCAGTTGCTTGAATGGAAGACTGTTATAGGCGGAAGATAAAACCTTGTCAATATCATAAACAGCGTTCAGAAAATAAAATTGGATCCTATTCCACCTTATGCCCGAACTGCCCGAAGTCGAAACCATCGCAAGAGATTTGAACGCAGCCGGCCTCGTCGGGAAGACTCTCACCTGCGCCCGGGTCTACTGGGATCGCACGGTCGCCGAGCCCTCCGTGCCGGAATTCTGCCGCCTCATCGAAAAAAAACAGATCGCCGCGGTCGGCCGGCGCGGCAAGTTCCTGGTGATCGATTTTTCCGACGGCGGACACCTGCTCGTGCATCTGCGCATGTCGGGCCGGCTCCACCTGGTTTCCTCCGGCGCGGAGCGGCTCGCCCACGAGCACGTGGTGTTTGCCTTCGAAGACGGCAGTGAACTCCGGTTTCACGACACCCGCAAGTTCGGGCGGGTCTATCTCATGGCCGATGCCGAGCGGATCCTCGGGCGACTCGGGCCGGAACCGCTCGACCCGATGTTCACCCCCCGGATTCTCTTCGAAGGGATGCGCAAGCGCAGCCGGCGGGTGAAGCCCCTGCTGCTGGACCAGGCTTTTGTGGCCGGCATAGGGAACATTTACACCGACGAGGCCTTGTGGGAAGCGCGGATCCATCCGCGGCGGACTTCCGATTCCCTGTCGGCAGCGGAGGTCAGAGCGCTGCACGGCGCCATCCGCCGGGTGCTGCGGCGCGGGATCAAAAACCTCGGCACCTCGCTGGGGACCGGCAAGGCCAATTTTTACTCGGTGGCGCGGCGGAGCGGCCGGAACCGCGATGAGCTCAAGGTGTTCCGCCGCACGGGGGAGCCCTGCCCTCGCTGTGCCGCGCCGGTCCAACGCATCATCGTCGGGCAACGCAGCACGCACATATGCCCGAAGTGCCAGAAGTTGAAAGGGTTCAAGGGGTCCAGGGATCAAGGGTCCGAGTGATGAAACCGCCCATGCAGGAACGGTGCAGAAATCAGGTCCCGGCGGCCTATGCCCCGGACGGGTCCCATCTCAAGGTGGCGGCCGAATACTGGGAGCGCCTGTCGGCCAGGGACCCGCTGCAGTTGGTCGCGATCACCCAGTTCCAGCTGACACCCGAAAACGGCCTGGTGTTCCGTTTCTTGAACCGGGATGTCCTGGTGGACCCGCAGGCGCGCTGCCTCCGGCTTTGGTGCGGCGCGGGTTGGGACAAAGCCGACGACCCCCTGCTGGAGCTGGCCACGGTGCTCTACCTGATCAACGTCAAGGGTGTGCACCCGCTGGGCCGGGACATTGTCGGCCCGCAGGATCTGAAGGAGGGGCATTTCTTCCAGGGTCCCCACGAACTCAAGACCGCCCCGCTCCTCGACAGGTTCGGCACCGACGTGCAGGGGTTGCGCCAGGCGGCCGAGGCTCTGGGCGGCGAGCCGGTCGACATGGCCGACGCCGCCTACCGGCTCAAACCGTTTCCGCGGGTTCATCTCTACTATCTGCTCTGGGAGGGGGACGAGGAGTTCCCGCCGCGAATGTCGGTCCTTTTCGAGCGCTCCATCGAAGAGACGCTTGCGGCGGACGCCATCTGGGGCTTGGTCAACCGGGTGTCGACGGCGCTGCTGACAGGGCGGGTGTAATTTCTGAGGTGTTTAGGCTGAAGACTGAAGGCTGAAGGATAAAAAAACCTCGCAAAGCACGAACCAACCCATTAAAAATCTTCAACTCAAATGCCCCGCGTTTTGTGTGATCACGCCGGGTTTGTCCATAAAAGGCTTCAGTCTTCAGCCTTCAGTCTATTTACCTGAGCAGTTTCACTGAAATTGATGATCCCCGTATAGGTCTCCGGCGTGATCTTCAGCAATTCGTCTTTCACCGGTCGCGAGACATCC
>JBFYWS010000467.1:0-4296 GCA_041310935.1 Desulfobacteraceae bacterium
AAGATCTCGCCGATTTGTGAAACGGGTGTATGATATTAAATTGCCTGTTTCTTTAGGGCCGTGCTATATTCCGGTTGTCATGACGGGGCTTGGGGGATCCCACGGGCCCATGCCCCCGGCAGGGGGGCAGACGTGAGAAGGGGATGCGGGCGGCATGAATCGCAACATCTTGAAGCGCTTTGATCTGAGCGGAAAAATTGCCGCCGTCACCGGCGGCGGCGGCGAGTTGTGCGGCGCGATGTCCGACGCCGTGGGGGCCATGGGTGTTGCGGTGGCCGTGCTGGACCTCAGCCTGGAGAAGGCCGAGGCGCGGGCGCAGTCTGTCGTCCAGGCCGGCGGCACCGCCAAGGCGTTTCGGTGCGACGTGCTCGATCCCGGTGAGGTGCAGGAGTGCTACGAGGCGGTCTGCCGCCTGTGGGGGCCGCCGGATTTTCTGATCAACGGCGCCGGCGGCAACGACCCCCGCGGCAGCACGTCCGAGGAGTTTCACGACCCGCAAGGTCAACCCGCCGCGGGGTTGCACTCATTTTTCGAACTGGACCCCGCCGGGTTCCGCCACGTGTTCGACCTGAACTTCCTGGGAACGTTTATCGCGACCCAGGCCTTTTCCCAGGGCATGGTCGTGAAGGGAGCGGGGGTCATCGTCAACATCTCCTCCATGAGTGCCTTCACACCGCTCACCAAGGTGGCGGCCTACTCGGCGGCCAAGGCGGCGGTCTCCAACTTCACGCACTGGCTGGCGGTCCATTTTTCCCGTACCGGCGTGCGGGTCAACGCCCTGGCGCCGGGTTTTTTCATGACCGAGCAGTTGAAGTTTCTGCACATCGATCAAGAGACAGGTGAACTCCTGCCGCGCGCGCGCAAGGTGATCGCCCACACGCCCATGGGCCGCTACGGACAGCCGGACGACCTGATCGGCACGCTCGTCTGGCTGCTCTCGGATGCATCGAGCTTCGTGACCGGAGTGGTGGTGCCCATCGACGGCGGATTTTCGTCGTATTCGATTTAGCGGTGGCGGGATGGCCGGGCGGGAGTGGCTTCCAGCCACGATTCGATCGAAGCTCGGCGCTAGCCTATCGCGGCAGGATGCCGCTCCCAGTGCGAAAAGACAGGATTATCACTCTGCCGAAAGGTAGGTTAGGTGGCCAACGTCATCCTGAAAAATGTGGTCAAGGAATTCAAGTCCGTGACCGCGGTCGACCGCCTGAGCATCGAGATCCACGACCGGGAGTTTGCCGTGCTGGTGGGGCCTTCCGGCTGCGGCAAGACCACGGCGCTGCGAATGATCGCCGGCCTTGAACCGGTGACATCGGGCGAGATCTTCATCGGCGACCGGTTGGTCAACGACGTTGAGCCCAAGGACCGCGACATCGCCATGGTCTTCCAGAATTACGCCCTCTATCCGCACATGAACGTCCGGGACAACCTGGGCTTCGGGCTGAAAATGCGCAAGTTTCCCAAAGCGGAAATCGACCAACGGGTGCGGGAGGCCGCCGACATCCTCGGCATCCACGAACTGCTGGACCGCAAACCCAAGCAGCTCTCAGGCGGGCAGCGACAGCGTGTCGCGGTCGGCCGGGCAATCGTGCGCAAGCCCAAGGTGTTTCTGTTCGACGAGCCGCTCTCCAACCTGGACGCCAAGCTGCGTGTCGCCATGCGGGCCGAGATCAGCAAGCTCCACCGCCGCCTGGGGGCGACCATCATCTACGTCACCCACGACCAGGTGGAGGCCATGACCATGGCGAGCCGAATCTTCATCATGCACCGGGGTGCCCTGCAGCAGTCCGGGGCACCCCTGGAGGTCTACAAGCACCCGGCCAACCGGTTCGTCGCGGGGTTCATCGGTTCGCCGGCGATGAACTTCATCGACGCAAAACTGGTCCTTGAGCAGGACCAGTTTTGGATTGACGCCGACGGGTTCAAGCTGAGGCTTCCGCTGACGTTTCGCGACCGGCTCGAACGCTATGCCGGCCGTCCGGTCATATTCGGTGTGCGTCCCGAGGACATGGCGGCGCGTGATGCGGCGGCCGGCGCCGGCCACGGGAACACCCTGACGGCGCGGGCGGAGGTGGTGGAAACCCTGGGAGCGGAAACATTTGTCTACCTGACCTGCGGGCCGCATTCCATCGTCGCGCGGATGGAGGCCCCGGAACGCCCCCTGGAGGTGGGGCAGACGTTGGAGGTGGAGTTGAAAATGGCCAAGACTCATATTTTCGACAAGGAGACGTCGCAAACCATTATTTGACGACTTCGTAAAAAGCGGGTTACGGCGCGTTGCGCCGTCCTGTCGGCAATGAAGGGTCGCCCTTGTGGGAGTGGCTTCCAGCCACGATCATCGCGGCAAGATGCCGCTCCCACAGTAAAAAAGGCTCAACTTCATTGGAAGTCCAACTTCGGCGTTGCGCTTCATCTCGTTGTCACTGCGGCGTACGACAAGTACGCCTCGTGATACGAGATTCGCGCGCCTTGAACTTGGAGCTTTTTACAAAGTCGTCTATAACTCGACTTTTTACGAGCCCATCTTATTTAGATCGAGTGGAAACATGAAAGAGGAGTTTGGCTGTGCAAACAACTTGTCCCGAACATGCGGCAACAACCAAGAAGGAGGTGTACCATGAGAAGAAGATTTGCATGCGTCGTGTTGACGGTCCTGTTGTGCGCGGTGGTGGTGTCCGGAACCGCCCTGGCCCAGGTCGACTGGAAGCAGTCCAAGGGCACCGAGATCCGGTTCCTGATGAACAAGCACCCGTTTACGACCTTCATCGAGCCCAAGGTGGCCGAGTTCGAAAAGCTGACCGGCATCAAGGTGGTCATGGAAGTCTTTCCGGAAGACCAATACCGCAACAAGCGCACTATCGAGCTCAATGCCGGCGGCAAGCTGGACGGCTACATGATCATGCCCGGCCAGGATGAGCTCTACTACTGGAAAGCCGGCTGGCTGCAGCCCCTGGACGGTTACATCAAGGACCCCAAACTGACCGACGCGGCCTGGGACCCCAAGGACTTCTTCGCCAGTTTCACCAAGGCCGCAACCGTCGAAGGCAAGCAGATCGGCGTCGTCATCAACTCCGAAACATCGCTGCTGGCCTACCGCAAGGACCTGTTCGACCAGCTCAAGGTCAAGGTTCCCGCCACCATGAAAGAGTTGGAGGAGACCGCCAAGTTCTTCCACGGCAAGGAGGTCGACGGCAAGAAGATGGTCGGCATCACTCTGCGCGGCAAGGGTGCGGCGGCGACCTCCCAGTGGGTGGATTTCTTATACAGCTTCGGCGGCTCCTGGACCAATGCCCAGGGCAAGTCGAACCTGGCAGCCCCCGGCAGCATCGCCTCCTTCAAGTTCTACGGCGACCTTTTGAAGAACTACGGCCCCGAGGGCGGCGCCATGCTGCACTGGGCCGAGAGCACCTCCAGCTTCATGGAGGGCAAGGCCGCCATGATCTACGATGCCAACGTGTTCAAGTCTCTTTATGAGAACCCCAAGGAATCCAAAGTGGCCGGCAAGGTCGGCTATGCGGTCATCCCGGCCGGCCCGGCCGGCAGCGTGCCGCACGTCTCCAACTGGAGCCTGTCCATCAACAAAAACAGCCCGGCCGAGCGCCAGAAGGCGGCTTGGCTGTTCATCCAGTGGGCCACCAACAAACAGAATTCGCTCGGGGCCATGCTGGCCGGTGTTCCGGCGGGGCGCGCTTCGGCCTGGAACTCCGCCGAATACAAGGCCGGGGACAAGCAGCCCGATTGGACCGCAAACTCCCTGAAGTCCTTTGAGATGGGCCAGCCCCAGTGGAACCCACCCGTTATCAACGTGCCCGAGATCCGCGACATCACCGGACAGGTGATCGTGGACGCCATCCAGGGCAAGGATGTCACCGAGTCGGCCAAAAAAGCCGCCGAACTTATGGACAAGAAGATGGAAATCTAAAACCCGACTCAAAATGCGTCTGACGGCCACATGCGGCGTTGCCGGCCGCCTCAACATGCTCACATACTGAAACGTATGCTGCGCTGTTTCGGCAACCGGCGCCTTGCCTGTGCCCGTGATCCGCTATTTTGAGCTGGGTTTTAAGACATTCGGAGAATGAACGCTTCCCGTCCCTTCCCAAGGGGGCGGGGAGCTGACCGGCCCCTACACGATGAGCGCCTTCGATGCCATCAGCCGCTTCGTGGATCGCCGCCAGGCCTGGGTTTTTCCGGCGCCGGCGGTGATCGTGCTGTTTCTGATCGTGGTGCTGCCGATCGCGTTCAACCTGTATCTCGCCTTCACCAAGTGGACCGTGGGGCTGGGGCAACCGCGCTTCA
>JBFYWS010000488.1:0-3310 GCA_041310935.1 Desulfobacteraceae bacterium
GCCAGATCCGACAGGTCGTGCCGGGGCCACATGCCAAGGAGAGCGGCACCCGGGACCCGGCCGGCCACCTCGCCATCGAGCGGCTGAGCCAGAAGGTCCGCCGCGAAGCCCACCGCATGAAAGGGATAGTCCGGTTCACCAAGGTCGACGGCGATCTCTTCCTGGCCCTGATCAACCCGCGTTACGACATCCTGACGCTCATCCGGCGGCATTTCGAGAAGCGCTATGCCGACCAGCGCTGGGTCATCTTCGAC
This sequence comes from Desulfobacteraceae bacterium, assembly GCA_041310935.1. Taxonomy (GTDB): domain Bacteria; phylum Desulfobacterota; class Desulfobacteria; order Desulfobacterales; family SpSt-501; genus SpSt-501. The sequence continues at coordinate 255 of JBFYWS010000488.1, forward strand.
ACCGTTCGGAAGCGCGGATTGTACTTCGACGGTAAAGAAACCGCAGAGGTCCTTTCGGATGACGACATTCTGCCTTCAGGGATGGATGCCGAAAAAACGGACGACCAGGCCTGCCGGCAGCTGTGGAAAACCTATTTTGCCGCCGTCAACATCGCCGAACGCCGCAACCCGAAGCTGCATCTGCGCCACCTGCCGCGACGATATTGGGAATACCTGCCGGAGAAGAATTGAGAAGGATGAGCGCAGGCGCTTCATTGGCCCGCCTTCTTCGGCCACCAGGGGATGAAGGTGCTGGTGCGGCGCTGGTAGTCGCGGTAACCGGGGCGGTGCTCTACGATGGTGCGCTCGGTCAGGGCCACTCCCGTCATCTTGAGCAGCACGAGCGTGATAATGACCGGGCTGACCAAGGTCCACCACCCCCCGGGAACGCTCATCGCGATGAAAAACATCCCCCACCAGATGAGGCACTCACCGAAATAGTTCGGGTGGCGCGAGTATTTCCAGAGCCCGCGGTCCATCACCTGCCCTTTGCTGCTCGGGTCGGCCTTGAAACGATGCAGCTGCCAATCGGCGATGCTCTCGAACACAAAACCGATGAGCCACACTGCGGCGCCGATCCCGTCCCACGCCGTCAGATGCGCCGGCTGAGGCGACAGCTGAGGGATCTGGATTACCAGCGAGATCACCCAGAGGACAAGCGCCTGCAGCCAAAAGACCTTGAACAGGCTCACGATCCAGAAACCATCGCCGCTCGCTTCCCGCCATTTGCCGTAGCGGGGGTCCTCGCCCTTGCCCCAGTTGCGAAAGCTGAGATAGGCGCACAGCCTTAAACCCCACAGGGTGGCCAGCACCGTCACGAGCCATCGGCGACCCGGGTAGCCGTCGGCCAGAGTGAAGGTCACCCAGGCCGTCAGCACGAAGCCGAGCCCCCAAAGGCTGTCCACCACCGTGACATTGCGTTGGGGAAGACTCACCAGCCAGCCGATGGTCATGAGGACGACCACCGCGGCCAAGTTCCAACCGAGCAGGCTCCAATTGAATTCCATACGGTTACCCCTCTGGTGTGATCATGACACCGGGCTTGAGAGGGTCCTCTACGGGATCCCCCTTTTTGCGACGCTCGATCGCATCGAGAATGCGCTGATGCGCAGCTTCCGAAATGGGATAGGCAAAGGCGATCACCAGGGCGACCAGGTTGCATACCGAGGGTACCAGCGCATAAAGAACCCGCAGGGCCAGCAGCACCGCTTCGGGCTGCTCGGCATTCGGGATGTAACCCGCCAGGCCGAGTATCGAAAGACCGGCGCCCACACCGACCGCCGCGGCGAGTTTCTTGGCAATGGACCACAACCCGATGTAGCGGCCCTCCCGCCGTTCGCCGGTGAGCAGTTCATCGTAATCGATGACGTCGGCCTGGATCGAGGAGGGCAGCGCCAGGGTGGCGCCGAGGCCGATCCCCGATAAAAACACCAGCACGCCGTAGATCAGCGCGTCCCCCGGACCCAGGAAGAACACCCCGACAAACGCCCCGGTGTTGATTGCAATCGACAGCAGCCACGCACGCTTCTTGCCGATGCGGCGGGCCAGGGCCACCCAACCCGGGAGAAAGACGATGCCGGTCACGAAATACAGCATCAGGAACGCATCGGCGTAGGGGGATTTCAGAACATATTGAACATAGAAAAGGATCAGGGTTGCCGGCAGGTTGTTGCCGATAGCGCTGATCGTGTAGGCGACAATCAGAATCATGAACGGCCGGTTCCGGAAGACCAGGCGCAGTCCGCTCCAGATGCCGGCGGCAGGTCTCTCCCGGGAAGGCCGTTCGCGGATGGCCAACGCGCACCACCAGGCGCTGCCGATGACGAGTGGAGCATAGATGACCGCGATCCAGAAGAACTTGGTGCGTTCCCCCGCGGCGTCGGGTGCCAGCCCGAACGCGGCCTGGACGACGGCCGGCGAGACTGCGGCGGCCAGGGTGCCGGCGATGAGAAGACCGTCCCGCAATGCGAAGAGCGCATTGCGCTCGTTGTAGTCGAACGTTATCTCGGGGCCGAGAGACTCGTATGGAACCGTCACCACGGTCCAAAACAGGAACAAGGCGTAAATGCAGATGCCGAACCAGACCGTTTCAAAAGCAGGCGAGCCCTCCGGGGGGTTGAACAGCAGGTAGATGAACAGCGCCACGAAAGCGGCGCCGACGGCAATGTAGGGCCTGCGCCGCCCGAAGCGTGAAACCGTGCGGTCTGAAAGGTATCCCATGGGGGGGTCGGTTACGGCGTCGAAGATGCGCACGCTGGCCAGAATGGTGCCCAGCGCCGTGATGTCGATGCCCACCACGTCCGTGTAGAACTTCGGCAGGTACACGTATATGGGGATACCCACCACCGCCAGGGCAAAGGCCGGGGCCGCATAGGCGAGCTTCTTCAGGAAGGGCACATGTTCCAAAACCGGTGCGGCCATCACTCCCCCAGCATGATAGCCTCAAATGCTCGTAACCAACCGCCGGGCAACATGCGCCAGAAGCAAAGCGGCCATGAGCCCTCCACACCAGAGTGCCGCGAACCACAGCCATTGCCGCTGGCGGTCAGTAAGCGGTTTCATGGGAGGCTTTTCCTCTGAAAAGGTAGTAGCAGTAAGCGCTGTAGCCGAGAACGAGCGGCAGCAGGATGACCGTTCCCACCAGCAGCAGCGATTGGGATTCAGGCGCCGCGGCCGCCTGGCGGAAGGTGATCGCGAAAGGGACCGCAAACGGCCACAGGCTGATGCCCAACCCCAGGTAGGCCGTTAAAAACACACCGAGGCTTAGAAGGAACGGGCGAACCTCCCGCCCGGAGTGAAGATCCCGCCAGATCAGGATGATCAACACCAAGCTGGCAGTAGGGATGGGCAGCAGGAAAAAAAAGTTGGGCAGGCTCCACCACAGGGCGCGGATGCTGGGGTTCATGAGCGGCATGCTGATGCTGACGATCGCCAGGAACAGACCGACGTACCCGAGGGCATAGGCCGCGCATTTCCGCGCCCACTGCTGAGTGATCGCCTCGGTTTTCATGACCAGC
>JBFYWS010000601.1:0-3965 GCA_041310935.1 Desulfobacteraceae bacterium
AAGTGGTTTCATACCCCTGTATCACGCCTGCGAGCAAGGCGCAGGCCGATTCGGAAAGCGGAGTCCGCCTGCGGCGGATGAGCATTTACGAGAGGCCTGCAACGCCGCACCCGGGCGTCAGACGGGGTTATGAAACCACTTCTATGCACTTTAGCGTATTTTGCGCATTTCGTAGTTAAAAGTGATCTCAAAAGGAGGCTCTTATGACAATAAAAATCGCTTCAAAATGGCCGATGGGGTCGGCTCCCTGTGTTTGCGCCGCCATCCCGGCGCGGATGGACGCCCTCACGATTCGAAGAGATGCCTACGGGCCACCCGCGCGCGCCATCCAGTTCGAAGCTGTGGCGGTGCCCCGCCTGCACCCGGAGGACGCCAACCGGGTGCTCGTCGCCGTCCTGGCCACGGGCCCCAATTTCAACACCAATTTTGCCAGCCTGGGGCTTCCGGTTCCGGTGTTCGGCCGTGGGGATGCCGCTACGGTTCACGTGCCCGGCAGCGATGCGCTCGGCATCGTCGTGGACGCCGGCAGCGGCGTCAAGAGCGTCAAGGTCGGGCAGGCGGTCATCCTGGATTCCTGGACGGGACGGAACATCATCCGCGGCTACGAGACCCATGACGGCTTCAACGCCCAGTTCGCCGTGGTCGACGAGGAGCGCGCCATCCCGGTCGCGGATGAATTGAAATCCCACAGCCCCGAGCGGCTGGCCGCCATGCTGCTGACGTACGGCACCGCCTATCGGGCCGTGGTCGAACGGCTGGCGGTGGCCCCGGGGGAGAGCGTGCTGTTGATGGGCGGCGGGAAGGGGACCAGTTTCGCGGGCGCCCAGATCGCCAAGGCGCTGGGGGCCCGGGTGATTCTCATGGGATCCAACGCCGGGCTCGGCCGCGCGCTCATCGAGCGCGGGATTGCCGATGCCTTCATCGACCGGCGGCAGATCCCGGAAAGCGCCTTTGGGGTCATTCCTGCCGATCTTGCGGCGGATCAGTGGCTGGAGCAGACAGCGCTTTTCCGGGAGGTCGTGCTGGCGGCCAATCACGGCCAACCCGTCGACAGGATCTTCGAGCATACCGGCGGCCGCAATTTCCCGCTGCTGGTGTCGGTGCTGGCTGAAAACGGCCGGCTGGCCTTCTTCGGCGCGACCGGCCAGGGCATGAAAGGCGAGTACAAGGAGAGCTTTTTCTACGGGGGCCGCCGGTTCGTCATGGATGCCCGGTGGGTCTGGATGCGGCAGAAGCAGGTCATTTTCCGCAACCAGACCCCGCGTGAGATCTTCACCGAGATCCGCCTGCCGGCGGGCCGCAACGGCCTGATCTGGGGCGCGGATGGCTACGCGCTGGATTTTGCGCGGGCGGCGCTGGAGCGGCAGGCGCGCCTGGCCGTGGTGGCATCGCGTTCCAGGGAGACGGCGGGCATCCGGGAGATGCAGGCCCTCGGTATCGCCGACTCCCAGATCATCGACCGCGACCGATTCGTGCTGCCCGAGGAGATGCCGGATCCTCTCACCGAGGCCGGCCGGCCCAACCCCGCCTACGGCCGGGATTACATGGCCTCCGCCCGCGCCCTGGGCAAGGCGGTGTGGGACGTGTTCGGGCCGAAGGTGAGCCCGGATTTCATTGCGGAGCGGACCGACCAGAGCACCCTGCATTTCAGCACCTTCCTGCTGCGGGATTTCACCGAGCAGGACGACATGCCCTGCGGGTTCGTCGTCGCCCGCGGGTCGTCGAATCTCTCCATTCTCGGCTCCCACATGTACCGCTCCTCCCAGGCCCGGGACGTGGTCCGGCTGCTCTCCCGGAAGGCGCTGGTGATGGAGCAGGGGGATCTGGATGTGGTCGGCCTGGAAGGGCTGCCGGAGATCCAGCAGAAAATGCTCGACGGCCGGATGGGCAAACCCAAGGGTGTGGCACTGGTGCAGGCCGACCGTGCCGGCCGCAGCATCGCCTCCTTCGAGGACGGCTATCTGGGCGAGCACCTGATCCGGTCCGATGCCGACAAAAAGCGGCACGTCGATTTCCACCTGGCCGGCGAGGTGGGCATTCTGACCCTGTGCCGGCCCGAGGCCCTGAACGCCCTCAACAAGGACCTCATCCGCGGGGTGGGGGAGGTGATCGCAGAGCTCAGAACCCGCAGGGGCATTCAAGGCCGGAAGGTCCGTGGCCTCATCCTCAGAGGGGCGGGGCGGGCCTTCGTGGCCGGCGCGGATGTGACGGAGTTTGCCGGCAGCAGCGCCCGACGCATCGAGGAGATTGCGCTGTCGGTCCTCAGGCTCTTCTCCGAGATCGAGAACCTCAAGATCCCGGTCATCGCCGTCCTGGACGGTTTCACCCTGGGCGGAGGCAACGAGCTGGCCATGTCCGCCCACTATCGCATCGCGACCGAGAACGCCGTGATCGGCCAGCCGGAGATCAAGCTGGGCATCATCCCGGGCTACGGCGGGTTGCAGAGACTTCCGCGGCTGGTCGGGCCGTTGCAGGCCGCCGAGATGAGCGTCAACGGCGAGCCGATCGGCGGACGGGAAGCCCTGCGCCTGGGGTTGGCCGATGCGTTCGCGCCATCCGCAACCGCGCTGCTTGCAGCCTACCGAGTGGCCGAGGCCTGCATCAGCGGCAAGAAAAAACTTCCGTGCAAGAACTGGGATGCGATCGCCCTTCGGCAGGCGGGTAAGATGAAAGCCGTGATGAAGATGCCAAGGGTCCAGGGGTTTCTATCCAGCCCTGCGCCCGGGCAAGATGCGGCCCAGGACCTCGCCGCCGCCCGTGAATTCGCGGCGAAATATGTGTTCACGGCGCTCGAATATGGCTACAAGGCCGGGTTCAAGAAGGGCCTGACGCATGATGCGAAGCTGTTCGGGGAGGTCGCCGCGTCGCCGTCGGGCCAGGAGTGGATCCGCCGGTTCATCGACAAGGACCCCCGGCAGTCGTCGTTCCTGACGATCCTGACGCCGGGATGAGAAGTGAGAGCGGCAGTTTGCTGTAATCGAGCTGCGGTCGATGCCGACTCCATCGGTAGTGACGTTTAGAGTAGATCCTGAAAAGCGTTGGTTCGCTCAGCGGCAGGCGTCAACGTAGGGCTGCAGCGCTTCTTGGATCCAGCGCCGGATGAACGCCCCCGGGCTCACGGACGACGTGCCGTCTGCGACCGGTGGGTCGGCATTGACCCCAAACCGGGTCATGAGGCTTGCCGGCACCCCACGGCTGAGATTGGCGTGCAGACGAGCGAGCGCCGACTCCACGTCCGGGTGCCCCCAGTAATAGCGGATGCGGTCAAGCATGCTGGCGCAGCGCATGTGACGGAGTTCGTCCGCGGTGCCGTGATAATGGGAGCGCCAGTGCTCCGGTGTCGCGGTCATCACGCGCTCCAGCACCATCCGGATGTCGGACCGAACGACGCCCCGGCGGAATTTCAAGGACTCGGTTTCAGCCTCATCCAATGCGAACACCGCTTCGCGAAAAGCGTTCGTCAGACAGGGTCCGGTCTTGAGCAGGGTAAAATGATCCGCGACCATGCGTGCCAGTGACGCGGGTGTTTGGTAGTCGGTGGAGTGAATCTCGTAGGTCATGCTCCCCGGCAGATTCCGATGAAACATCGAGAGCGCGCGGGCCTTCGCGGGCACGTAGCGGGCGACGCTGGAATTTCCGAACTCGACGCCGGGTTGGACGATCACCGCAAGCAGCCGCTCCCACGCAGCGGACAGGCCGGTTTTTTGGAATCGCGATTCAGCCAGCGCAATGAACTCCGCCACGTCCTCCGGCCGCGTGACCAGGATCTCTTCCGGGTTCTCCAAGGTGCCTCCCGGAATCGGGACCTCGGCCCCGATGACGTAATATGGCCGCTGCCGGCGGCCGGGCAGACGTTCGGCGGCAGTTTCGGCAGCCTGGCACAAGGCGGCCGTGCGTTCGGCGGCGATTTCCAGGGGAAGGCCCTGCGGTGGGTCGTCGCTGCACTCGAAAGCGGCGTCCAGGTG
>JBFYWS010000535.1:0-2816 GCA_041310935.1 Desulfobacteraceae bacterium
CGACGGAGAACGTGATCACCGCCGTGAGCAGGGCCACGATGGCCAAACCAGTGGCTATGGGTGAATACCCGCGCAGCAGCAAGGGGAAAAAAAGCTTCCAGAGCACCATGGCCGCAAAGACAAAGGAGAGCACGGCCTTCACTCCCGTGACCCCGGCAACGACCAGCAGCAGCAGACCGAAAAGCCCGATCAGAACCAGCTGCATCCGCAGTCGGTAATGGCCGCGGGCCATGCCGTGGCGCGGCTTGCCGTCGACGACATCGTATTCCACCAGCACGACGCTGCCGGCCTGATAGAATTCGTCGAACTCCATCTTGCCGGTCAGCATGTTGGTGATCGCAACCGTGTGGCCCTCGTGCGGGCCGTTCAACAGCCGCACCGTGAGAACCTGGGCCTCGGTCTTGACGATCAGGTTCTGGCGCACCTGGCTGTTGTCCACGGCGGTGATCAGGCCCCGGGCATGAAGGCCGCTGGAAGCGCGCGGCACCTGCGCCAGGTCCAAGAAGGCCAGCCCGATGCAGACCGCCGCAATCACCAGTGAAAAAAGCCATTCCCGCCGCAGGCTCGACATTCGCCCCCCTTTGTCCAATCGCTATGCCAGACGGCGCCCCGGGGTGCCAGGGCGCCGTCTGGTGACGCGGTCTGCTGTTCAAAAGCGTCCGGTCCCTATTTCTGAACCGGAAGATCCTCGCGAATATCCATCGCCCTGGCCAATTTTTTGGCGATGTCGGTGTTGTCGTAGAAACCGGCAAAACGCACGGCTTCACGGCCTTCGGCAAAGACCGGCACCGGCACGCCGGTGTGGGAATAGGAGGTCCAGCCGATGCTGGCCTGCTCGTTGAGGATGTGGGTGATGGTCACGATGATGGGGGTGTAGCCGCCGTAGAGATATGTGTTTTCGGCTGCGCTGTTGTTGTTTTCACCGTTGAAGGGCGTGTCGGGGTTTTCGTCGTCCGTCATGGACTTGTCATAGGCATCTTCGAGTTTTTCCTTCTGGTAATCGTTCAGGTCTTTCCAGACCAGACCGAAGAACTCGGCCATCAACGCCTGCATCTCCCCGCTGGACTCCAGGTTGTTTTCATCCGCCCAACTATAGGATTCGGCAAAGGCGGCTTTATGCGCTTTCCATTCGTTGGCCTCGAAGTTCTCATAGCTCTTGTTCTGACCGAGCAGACGTTCGTAGTAAGCCTTGTAGGCGGTGGTGGCATGACCGATGGTCATCCCGCCGGTCTCGTGATCGCCGGTGACCACGATCAGGGTTTGCAGCGGGTGCCACCGCATGAACTCGAGGGCCACGCCCACGGCGTTGTCGAAATCGATCATGTCGCCGATGGTGGCCATGGCGTCGTTGGCGTGGCAGGCCCAGTCGATCTTGCCGCCCTCGACCATGATGAAGAAACCTTCGTTCCCGCCGCGGCCGCGGCCCCTGCCCCGCCGCCCGTCATAGAGGGTGGCGATGGCGACCTCGGTCATCTCCGCCAGAGAGAGGTTATCGGCCGGCTTGTCGATGGCATAGGGCATGGCGGCACTGTCCGCCAGAACCGGGTTAATGCACACCACTTTTTCTTTAGGAGCGTCCTTGAGAGCCAGGATCGATTTGCGGTCGTTGAGTACTTCGTAGCCTTTATCCTCGAGCAGCTGCCAAATGTCATTGTTGGTGTCGCCCGCCCGCGCCGGCTCCGTGGGCGAGGCCAGACCGCCACCACCGAAGAACTCGTAACCGCTGTCGGCCATCTGGGTGGCGATGTTGTTCATGTAGCCGCGGCTGGTCACGCTGGCGTAGTACGACGCCGGCGTGGCGTGATCCAGCGACACGCTGCTGAGGATGCCGACCTTCTTGCCCTGCTCGTGGGCGAGCTGGGCGACGCTCTTTAAGTTGGTGGTAAGGGTCTCGTCCATGCCGATGGTGCCGCTTTTGGTCTTGGCCCCGCAGGCAAACGCCGTCCCGGCCGATGCCGAATCGGTCATCAGGGCAAATGCATCGTAGGTCGTCTGCATGCCCTGCACGCGCATTTTGCTCATGTTGAGGCGATTTTCAGGCTTCAAGAGGTCTTCCGCCAAAGTCGCCGATCCGCCGTTGAAGGTGGTCAGGTAGGCCTCGGTGGCCTGGATCTGCGAATTCGCCATGCCGTCGCCGAGGAAGAAAAACACGTATTTCGGTTGATTTGCACAGGCCGTTGTCGCCAAGAACAGCAGCACGACGGCCACCATCACGGATTTCAAATACCTTTTAAAATTCATCGCGGATCCCCTCCATAAAAAACATTAAAGATCATGACCGTTTTCACGCCTGAAGCTTTCAGAGATTTTCAACCAATCCCCGCACCACCCCCCTTCACCATTCCATCTGAGTTGTTGTCATATGCCGCCCAGTGAATAGCGATGCCATGTTAGCGGGGCATGAGTGCTTTTCTAATGTTTGGTTAGGTAACTTTCCACGGTTGGCGCCGTCGCTGCTATGGGGGAAAGTGTAATTGACAGGCTATCGCCTTTTTGACATAATTAGGGTCAACTAAAAGCAGGTGTCTGCTGAACTGACCGGAACGCGGATCAAAAGCAGCCTCCCCCGGAAGGCGGCATGCCCTCGCACGCCGCTGCGCGCTGCGGCGGTCTGATCGTTGCGGTGGGCCTTAGGGCAGGGGATCCTTTACGGCAAAGCAGACGATTCGTTTGTCCGTAATGAAGTGATCCATTCAACTCAATCACAGGAGGATATGATGAAAAGCAATCGATGGGCAGTCATACTGGTGTGTTTGTTGGCCGCGTTTTTGCTGGCGGCCTGCGGCGGCAAGGAGGAAGGTGAGAAAGCGGCCGCT
>JBFYWS010000619.1:0-4090 GCA_041310935.1 Desulfobacteraceae bacterium
TTTGAGCGCAGGTTCTGGCTGTATAGGAAAGGGTATGACTTTGACCGTCTGGTCGAACGCGTAGCGGAGCTACTCGAAATGCGTACATCCGAAGTCGTGCGCACGGGCAAATTCGCCCGCACGGTGGAGGCGCGCACTGTGCTGTGCTATTGGGCCAATCGAGAGCTTGGCATGCGCGTGGTGGAGCTGGCCAGGCGGCTCAAGCTTGCCCAGCCCACGGTGACACAGTCCGTCGCCCGCGGAGAGAAGGTAGTCTCCGAGAAAGGCTTACAAATAGAAAAAGAATTAAAATAGTAAAACAAAGAACGTCCCCTATGTGCCCGTCCCCTATGTGCTATGTGCTCCTCGTTAAGTGGTGCTCAGGCGAGAGGGTGAGGTGATTTTAATGGACAAACTGGTTATTACGGTGGCCCTGACCGGCAATGTTCCCACCCAGCAGATGAATCCGAATCTTCCGGTCACCGCGGCCCAGATCGCCGCAGACGTGAGGCGCTGCCGCGACGCGGGTGCCTGCCTGTTTCACGTACACGCGCGGGACGCGGGGCAGAAGCCGACCCTGGACATCGAGGTCTACAAGGCCAATGCCCGCGCCGTCAAGGCGGCGGCGCCGGAGGTCATTCTTCAGCTGTCCACCGGCGCCCGCGCCGGAAAGGACTGGGAGGCCCGGGCCAAGCCCATTCGGCTCCTGCCTGAGATGGGCTCCTTCACCACCGGGTCCAACAACCTGCCGGGCATCGTCTACGAGAATTCGCCGCCGTTCATCGACTTTCTGGCAAAAGTATACCAGGAGACGGGGGTGAAGCCAGAGATCGAAGTGTTTGAGACCGGCATGATCGCCAACGCCCTGTATCTGCAGAAAAAGGGCTACCTAACGTCCCCGCTTCATTTCGATTTTGTATTGGGCGCCCCCGGGTCGATGCCCGGCACGGTCAAGAACCTTCAGTTTCTCTCCGAGAGCATCCCCGCCGGTTCGACCTGGTGTGTGGCCGGCATCGGGAAGACGGAAATCCCACTTTCCGCCGCTGCGATCGCCATGGGAGGCCACGTTCGGGTGGGGCTGGAGGACAACCTTGTGCTGCCGGACGGCTCACCGGCGTCCAATCCCTTGCTGGTAGAAAAAATCGTGCGCATCGCCCGGGAGATCGGCCGCGAGATCGCCACCCCCGATGAGGCGCGAGGTATCCTCTCGCTGAACCCGAATCACCGCGACCGGATCTTGGCCATGGTAGACGGTCCGCGAGGAATTTGACGTCCTCGCGTGAGGTGGCCATCTCCCGACTTGTTACTTTTTTTGGGGTAATTTCCAGGGTACTTTGAGTTATTCACAAACAACAGAATAAAGAATTTTTCTCATGAAAATTTTTTTATGATGAAGCTTTGGCATACCCAAAAACGCAGTTTTAATAGTGTCGATCCTCGATGCAACATTGAACTCACCTCTCAAAATTTAAAGTGAAGCCCAATGTCAAAAGACACCTTCTCCCCAATCGATTCTTCGAGACTATTTGACATTGTTGTTGTCGGGGGTGGTAATGCAGCTCTTTGCGCCGCGATGACGGCCCGCGAAGCGGGAGCAACGGTGCTCCTGCTCGAAAGCTCACCCAGGGAATTCAGGGGCGGCAACAGCCGCCACACGCGCAATCTGCGGTACCTCCATGAAGCCGCCAACACTCACTTGACGGGCCCTTACCTGGAGGACGAGTTCTGGAAGGACCTGCTGCTAGTAACTCGAGGCCAGACAAACGAAGAACTCGCCCAGCACACCATCCGCGAATCCAACAACCTCGGCCTGTGGATGGAGCAGCACGGAGCCCGTTTCCAACCGGCCATGCGTGGAACGCTCCACCTGGCACGAACCAATGCGTTTTTCCTGGGCGGCGGCAAGGCGCTCATGAACGCCTATTACGCCACCGCAGAGCGCTTGGGGATTTCCATCCTGTATGATGCCACAGCCGAGGATCTCGAGCTCCGGGACGGGTTCTTCACCTCCGTTACGTTCGACCACCACGGCACCCGGCGCACCGCCCGGGCCCGGGCGGTGGTGTTGGCCTCAGGCGGCTACCAAGCCAACTTAGACTGGTTAATACAATCTTGGGGACCGGCAGCGGAGAACTTCATCATCCGGGGCACTCCCTACAACAAAGGCCGCATGCTGCGGGCGATGCTGGACCATGGGGCCCAGCCGATCGGGGACCCGCAGCAGGGTCATGCCGTGGCCATCGACGCCCGGGCGCCAAAGTTCGACGGGGGCATCGTCACACGCCTGGATTGTGTGCCTTTCGGCATCGTCGTAAACCGCGATGCCAGACGATTTTACGACGAAGGCGAGGAATTCTGGCCCAAGCGTTATGCCATCTGGGGGCGGCTTGTGGCTCAACAACCGGACCAAATCGCCTTTTGCATCATCGACGCCAAGTCGATCGACCTGTTCATGCCATCGGTATTCCCGCCCTTCGAGGCCGACACCATCCGCGGGATGGCAGCCAAACTGGGGTTGGACCCAGGTGGGCTCGAAGATACCGTGTACGCCTTCAATCGCGCCGCCCAACCCGGTGCGTTTGACCCGGCGGCCCTGGACGGCTGCGCGACGCAAGGCATCGAACCGGCCAAGAGCCACTGGGCGCGCCCTTTAGACACGCCCCCGTTCTACGCCTACCCCTTGCGCCCGGGGATCACTTTCACGTATCTCAGCCTCACCGTGAACCGGCGGGCGCAGGTCCTCATGAAGGACGGCACGGCCGCCGGCAATATCTTCGCCGCCGGCGAGATCATGTCAGGCAATATACTCGGCCAAGGGTACATGGCGGGGTTCGGCATGACGATCGGCACAGTGTTTGGTCGGATCGCCGGAAAGGAGTCGGTACGCCATGTCGTCGAGCGTCTTAAAAGAAGCCAATAGGGTGATGACGATCTGCAACGCCTGCCGCTACTGCGAGGGGTTTTGCGCCGTCTTCCCGGCCATGGAGCTGCGTCGAACCTTCACCGGGCAGGACTTGAAATACTTCGCCCACCTATGCCACAACTGCCGAGGGTGCTATTACACCTGCCAGTACGCCCCACCCCACGCTTTCGACCTAAACGTGCCCCGAGTGTTGGGTGAACTGAGACTCGAAACCTACCGGCAATTCAGTTGGCCATCGGCGTTTAAGGGGCTGTTCCAAAATAACGGATTGTTCGTGACCCTCATCACAGCATTGAGCGTCGCCATCGTCATGTTACTGGCACTGCTCTTCAAGGGACATGATGTGTTTTTCGGAACCCACACCGGCGCGGGCTCTTTTTACCGCGTGGTTCCTTACTCTGCCATGGTATTACCGTTTTCGGCATTGGGGGTTTACGTGTTGTTCAGCTTGTGGAAAGGAGTAGCGAACCTGTGGCGTGAGACCGGCGGCAAGCCACTGGGGTTGCGCGACCTACAAGCCCATCGGCAGGCCATCTGGGACGTGCTTCGATTGCGGTACCTCGAAGGCGGAGGCGAGGGCTGCAACTACCCCGACGAGCGTTTCAGTATGGTGCGCCGCTATTTCCACCACGCGGTCTTCTACGGGTTCATGCTCTGCCTGGCCTCGACCACCATCGCTTTCTTCTATGACCACGCCCTAAGCCGCCCGGCGCCCTACCCCTTTTGGAGCTGGCCGGTCGTGCTGGGGACATGGGGTGGCCTTGCCCTTATGGCCGGAACCGGAGGGATGCTCTATCTGAAAAAGCACATGGATCGCGCTCCATCCTCGACCGAGGGGTTCGGCATGGACATCGCGTTCACGTCCCTGCTCTTCATGACTAGCCTCACGGGGCTGTTGCTCTTGGCGTTTCGTGAGACAGCTGCCATGGGCAGCCTGCTTGCGATCCACTTGGGGTGCGTGCTGGGGTTCTTTGTCACGATGCCTTACGGTAAATTCCTCCACACCGTTTATCGGTACTCTGCGCTGGTTCGGCATGCGATAGAACAGAAAAATAATAAAAATGAAACACCTAAATCTTGCAGCTACTCTTTTTCCAAAAAAAGATAACCATCTGGGGAACCTGTGTTATAGGGACTTTGCCGAAGTAACCCTTATACACGGGAGGTCACCCAGATGGTTAAACAACA
>JBFYWS010000017.1:0-9536 GCA_041310935.1 Desulfobacteraceae bacterium
ACCGGGGCCGGCTGATCGCAATGGGGACGGCCGCCTTCAACACCGGTTGCGCCTGGCCCTCCTGGCAGCAGACCCTGGAGCCGGCCTGCGCGTTTCTTGAAAAGCGGATGGCTTCGTAAATAGCCCAATTTCTGCGTTGCGCTTTCCGCCTGCGGCGGATTGTCGCTGCGGCGTACGTGAAGTACGCCTCACTCCACGCGCCTCGCGCGCCTTGAACTTGGCCTCGTTAAAAAGCCAACGATTCGGATGACTTTTTACGAGTCCGGCACGGTTGACAGGTGCCGTTATTTCTGTTAGCGCACGGTAAAACGCCGTGCGCGACGGCTGTTTCTAACAGGGTGTTGAAAAACAAGCATCAGGTCGTCAGCCAAGGCGTGCGGCGTTTTGGAAAGCGCAGCCTATTCAGGAATAGGTGAGCATTTACAATAGCCGCACAACGCCGGATTACGGCCTCAGGCGCAGTTGTTCAACGCCCTGCCAAAGAGGAGACGCTGATGGCATCCATGGACGAACACATCCTCAAGGCCGCCAAGGAAATCGTGGTTAAGTTCATCGAGTGCGGCCGGCTCTCCCCGAGCGGATTTGCCGAAACCTTCCAGAGCATCTACAAAACCGTCGACGAGACGGTGAAGGCCCACATGACGTTGCCGGACACGGCGCCCGAAACCAAGGCGCCCGGCACCGGTCAAAAAGCGCCGGGCGGGAAGCACTGACACCCGTCGCGATTCCGAACCGCGCCATGACCCACCAGACACAACGGACACGGATGCTCAGTGCGCTTCGGCCCAGTTGGCGCCGGTGGCCACGTTGACCTTGAGCGGCACCTTCAGGTCCCAAACCCCTTCCATGATCTCCGCCACCCGTCGGGCCACCGCGCCCACCTCCTCCGGCGGCACCTCGAACACCAGCTCGTCGTGAACCGTCAGCAGCATCGCCGCCCGGAACCGCTCGCGTGACAGCGCCGCGTCGATTCGGATCATGGCCACCTTGATCAGGTCGGCCGCCGAGCCCTGGATGGGGGTGTTGACGGCGGTGCGCTCCGCCGCCTGGCGCACCACCGCGTTGGCACTCGTGATATCCGGCAGCCGGCGCAGGCGGCCGAGCAGCGTGCTCGTCTGACCGGTCTGCCGCGCCTCCGCAATGGTCTGGTCGAGGAACCGCTGCACCCCCGGGTAGCGCGCGAAATAATGGTCAATGTACACCTTGGCCATCTTCTGGCTGATCTCAAGCTGCCGCGCCAGCCCGAAGGCGCTCATCCCGTAGATGATTCCGAAGTTGATGGCCTTGGCCTGGCGCCGCAGCTCGGGAGTGACCCGGGACGGTTCGACTTGAAACACCTCGGAGGCCGTGCGGGTGTGGATGTCTTCCTCGTCCCGGAAGGCCCGAATGAGGGTCTCGTCGGCGGAGCAGTGCGCCAGAATGCGCAGCTCGATCTGCGAGTAATCGGCCGACAACAGCACCCATCCGTCGCGGGGCACGAACGCCCGGCGGATCTCCAGCCCCTCCTCGGTGCGGATGGGGATATTCTGCAGGTTCGGGTCGGAGCTGGACAGCCGGCCCGTGGCGGTCACCGTCTGGTGGTACGAGGTGTGAATGCGACCGGTCTGCGGATGGACCAAACCGATCAGCGCGTCGGCATAGGTGGATTTTAATTTCGCCAGGGTGCGATGCCGGAGCACCAGCGCCGGAAGCTCGTGCAGCTTCGCCAGGGTCACCAGCACGTCCACGTCGGTCGAATAGCCGGTGCGCTTCTTGGTCTTCTTCTGGACCGGCAGCTTGAGTTTTTCGAACAGGATGAAGCCGAGCTGCTGGCTGGAGTGGATGTTGAAGGACTCGCCGGCCAGCCCGCAGATGGAGGATTCGAGAGCCGCCAACTGGTGCTCGAAGTGTTTGGACAGCCCGCGCAGCCGGTCGACGTCCACGCGGACCCCCCGCATCTCCATGCGCGTGAGGACCGGGATGAGCGGCATCTCCACCGTGTGCATGAGTTCGGTCAGGCCGATCGCACCCAACCGCTGCGCGAGCACCGTGTGGGCCATGCGCGTGACGTCGGCATCCTCGCAGGCATAGGGGACCGCCTCCTCCAGGGGCACCTGCGCAAAGGTGGGCCGGTCCTTGCGCTTGCCGACCACCTCATCGAAGGAGATGCTCTTGTGGTCGAGAAAATCGAGAGCGATCTGGTCCAGGTTGTGGGCGCGCTTGGAAGGGTCCAGCAGATAGGAGGCCAGCATGGTGTCGAACACGACCCCGTCCAGCGCGACCCCGTGGCGCGCCAGCACGATCCAGTCGTACTTGATGTTCTGGCCGACCTTCGGCCGCGCCGGGTCTTCGAGCAGCGGCGTGAGCTGCTGCAACACGTCGCCGCGATCGAGCTGCCGGGGTGCTCCGAGGTAGAAGTGGCCGCAGGGGATGTAGAACGCCTCGTCGGGCTGGACGGCGAAGGAGAGGCCGACCAGCTCCGCCCGCATGGGGTCGGCAGAGGTGGTTTCGGTGTCGATCGCAACCGTCTCGGCGGCCGTGAGACGGGCGATGAGGTCCGTGAGCGCCTCCGCGTCGAGGATCGCCCGGTAGTCCTTCCGGCTCAGGTCCGCCCGCTGCGGCAGGGTCTGCTGGAGCTGCCGGAACTCCAGGGTCTTGAACAGCGTTGCCAGGGTCTCAGCGTCGGGCGGCTTGACCTTGAGCGCCTCCAGGTCCGGCGCCACCGGTGCATCCGTGTGGATGGTCACCAGCCGGCGGCTCAGAAACGCCTGATCTTTATACTGCAGCAGCTTCTCCTGCTGCTTCGGACGGGCGATGGTATCGATGCGGGCATACAGGTTCTCGAGGCTGCCGAAGTCCCGGATGAGTTCGAGGGCCGTCTTGGGGCCGATGCCCGGCACGCCCGGGACGTTGTCCGCGGTGTCGCCGGAGAGCCCCATCACATCCACCATCTGCGCCGGATTAACGCCCAGCTGCTCTTTGACGGAGGCCAGATCGGTGCTCGTCTCCTTCATCGGGTCCCAGATGCTCGTCCGTTCGGTGACCAACTGCACGAAGTCCTTGTCGCCGGTCACCATCACGACCGCAAACCCTTCCTGCTCCAGTCGCCGCGCCAGCGTGCCGATAAGGTCGTCGGCCTCGTAGCCGGCCAACTCGAAAATCGGCAGGCGGTATCCGGCCGTGATCTCCTTGATGTAGGGAATCTGGAGGGCCATGTCCGCGGGCATCGGGGGGCGGTTCGCCTTGTAGCTGGGAAAGATGCTGTGGCGAAAGGTCGGGCCGCGGGCATCGAAAAACATGGCCGCGTACTCGGGGGCGCGCTCCGCCATGAGCTTGATCAGCATGCGGGTGAACCCGAAAACGGCGTTGGTCGGCAGCCCACTCGAGTTGGTGAGGCCCTGAATCGCATGATATGCGCGATGGATGTAGGCGGTGCCGTCGATGAGATAGACCGTGCGCTCTGGTTGCATGCCTCTACGACCTTGGGCGGGATGTTCGCCGGGCGGGGGTCCGACACCGGCAAAGCCGGTTGACACCCTGTTGGGGTTGCATTAAAGTTGGAGGTTAGATTGAGTGCCATGGGCGGCCCGAGTATCGGCCACCGTCGTCTATACCACCCCCGCCGCCGCACGGCAAGAAGGGAACCCGGATGGGAACAGGGCAGATCATCACCGACGACCGCCGCATCCACGAGTTGCTCACCCGCGCCAAAACGATCGCCGTGCTGGGGCTGAGCCCGAAGCCGGACCGCGATTCCTACCGGGTGGCGGCGTATCTCAAAGACCACGGCTACCGCATCATCCCCGTGCGCCCGGCGCAGGCCGAGATCCTGGGCGAGAAGGCCTACCCGTCGCTGGACGATCTGCCCGGCACGGTCGACATCGTCGACGTGTTCCGCAGCGCAGAGCAGATCCTGCCCCACGCCCGCGAGGCCTTGCGCCTGCGGCCGCTCGCCTTCTGGATGCAGGAGGGTATCGCGAACCCGGAGGCGGCCGGCCTGCTCACCGCGGCGGGGATCGATGTCGTCATGGACCGCTGCATCAAACGTGACCATGAAAGACTGTTCGGCAACGTCCCCCTATAAGCGCAGGCACCGCAGGGACCGCGAACCCGTCTGCCACTGCTGCCGCAAGGCCTTCCCGTTCTGCTGGACGTGCCGCTGCGGGTTCAACATATGCCAGGACTGCATGCAGGATAACCTGTGGGGCATGTCCTGCAACGCCATCACCTGGGACTGCCCGGACTGCGGCGCCGGCAACGGCTTTGGGAACCAGTGACGGGCCGGCCATCAAAAGGAGCACGTGCATGACGCAGAAGGTCATTGCCACGATGCATTACGAAGGCAACATCATCCGACCGCCCAGCGAGGCCAACAGCATTCTGCTCCAGATCACCGTGGGGTGCTCGCGTAACCAGTGCACCTTCTGCGGCACCTACCAGGGCGAGCGGTTTCGGATCAAGCCTGACGACGTCATCCTGGAAGACATCGGCTTCGCCGCCACCCACTGCCGCAGGCAGCGGCGCGTTTTCCTGTGCGACGGCGACGCCCTGATCGTACCCCAGCGGCGGCTGCTGCGCTTCCTGGACGAGATTCGCAGCCACCTGCCCTGGGTGACGCGCGTCGGCACCTACGCCAATGCCAAGAGCCTCAGGCTGAAGAGTGCAGACGACCTGAAAGAACTGCGCGCGCGCGGCCTGGGCATTCTCTACATGGGCCTCGAGTCCGGGGATGCGGTCACTCTCAAAGCGATCCACAAGGGCGCCGGCCCGGAGGAGATGATCGCCGCGGGGCGCAAAGCCCGTGAGGCCGGCTTCAAGCTGTCCGTCACGGTCCTCCTGGGGATCGCGGGACGGGAGCGTTCCCTCGTCCACGCGCGTGAAACCGGGCGGGTGCTGTCCGCCATCGACCCGGACTACGTGGGCGCGCTCAGCCTGATGCTCATCCCCGGGACCCCGCTTTACGAAGACCACCGGACGGGGCGTTTCCCCCTGCTCGAGCCCGCGGAGATGCTGACCGAACTGAAAACGATGATCGCCGAAACCTGCCTCTCCCAGGGGCTCTTTCATGCCAACCATGCCTCCAACTACCTGCCGATCGCGGCCCGGCTGCCGAAAGACAAGACCGCCGTGCTGGATCTGATCGACCGGGCGCTCTCCGGCGACATCACCTTGAAGCCGGAGTATATGAGGAGGCTGTGAATGTCGTGTTCATCACCAACAACCGCGTGAACCACTATCCACCTAAAGGGGCATTATGGATTTAAAGCTTCTGCTGACCACGTTCGGAATGGTTTTCCTGGCCGAGCTGGGCGACAAGACGCAGCTCGCGACTTTTTGTTTTTCGGCCGAATGCGACTCCCGGCTCTCGGTCTTCCTGGGCTCCGCCGGTGCACTGGTGTTGAGCTCCCTCATCGCCGTGCTGCTCGGGGCCGGGGTAAGCCGCCTCATCTCGCCGGCCACCATCAAGATCGGCGCCGGCATCTTCTTCCTGGTCGTGGGCGCGTGGACCATCTACAGCGCCGTGCGGGCCTGAACCGTGCCGAGGTCGGCAGCATGTACATATGTCTAAAGATTGGTGAACTCGTTAGAAGTCATCCGAATCGATGGCTTTGTAAAGAGGCCAAGTTCAAGGCGCGCGAGTCGCCTGGAGTGAGGCGTACGCACAGTACGCCGCAGCGACAATCCGCCGCAGGCGGAAAGCGCAATCCGCCGCAGGCGGAAAATTGGCCTATTTACGAAGCCATCAAGATGGCATTCACCGCCGCAGTGGTTGTGGCCGCACTGGCCGCGAGCGCCGTGGCGCAGCCCGTCTATACCGGCCCGCCGCTCGATTTCACGCCCCTGATCGAGGCGGCTCGCGTGCGAGGCCCGCTCGACTTCTGCGGGGAGCCGGTCCCCCTTTTAGACCCGGACGTGCGCGAGCGGATGGAACGGGAAATGCTCCTGGTGCTGTGGGACGCGCCCCAGGTGATCATGTGGATCAAACGCTCCGGCCAGTACCTGGCACCGATCGAAGCGGCCCTGCGCAAGCACAACCTGCCGCAGGACCTGAAATACGTCGCCGTGGCGGAAAGCGCGCTCCGGCCCCACGCCGGCTCACCCAAGGGCGCCATGGGGTTCTGGCAGTTCATCGAGCCCACCGGTCGCAGATACGGCCTCACGATCGACCCGGAAAAAGACGAGCGCCGCAACCTGCCGGCCTCCACCGAGGCCGCACTGGCATATCTGCGGGAGCTGCGTGAGATGTTCGGATCCTGGACGCTCGCGGTCGCCGCCTACAATATGGGCGAAAACGGGCTGCGCAAAGAGATCGCCGCCCAGGGCAGCGGCGATTACTACCGCCTCTACCTGTCTTTGGAAACCCAGCGCTACGTGTTCCGGATCCTCGCGGCGAAGACCATCCTGTCCGATCCCGGCCGCTACGGGTTTCACCTGAGGCCCGACGACATCTTCCCGACGCGGCCGTCCGAGCGCATCACGCTCGACATCGCCCGCGAGACACCGCTGCTCTCCGTCGCTCAGGCAGCCAACACCTCCGTCAAGATCATTAAGGACTTGAACCCGGAAATCCGCGGTTACCGTCTGGTCCCGGGGCAGCACCGTATCCTGGTGCCCGCGGGTTCGGCCAGCGGGTTGATCGAGCGCCTGGCGCAGCTGACGCCCCCGGCGAACGACAAGGGGGATGCGATCGTTTACGTGGTCCGGGAGGCCGACACCCTCACGGCCATCGCCGAGCGCTTCAACGTGTCTGTCGCGGACATCGTGAGGTGGAACCGCCTTGAAGCGAAAAAGCCCATTCAGCCCGGCCAGCGGCTCGTGATCCACGTGAAGGCGGTGGGCAACTCCGGCAAACCAGGGCCGTAAGAACGGTCCGGTTTGTCAGCGGGCGGCTGCCGCGGACGGGCGTGGGGTGCCCGGGAGGGTGATCCGGCGCTTTTCAGCGTCCGGGTGCCGGCGGTAGAAAATGGCGGTGTGCCCGATCAGCCCCGCCAGGCGGCTGTCGGTCTGCGCCTCAATCTCGGCGGCCATGCCCGCTTTCAGGCGCCGGTCCTTGAAATCGATGAACTTGAGCTTGATCAGCTCGTGCGCGTCGAGCGCCTCGCGGACGGAATCGAGCACGGCCGGTGTGAGGCCCTTGTGCCCGACGAACACGACCGGATTGAGGCCATGCGCCAGGCCGCGCAGGTGTTTTGCCTGGGAGCTGGTGAGCGGTTGCATATCGACAAAACCTTCGCTATGAATAGGGGCGCCGCGCAGCGGCAGGTTGCTTTTACCTAAATTGAGCGATGGTGTCGATCCACATCGGGCCCCGATGGGGTCTGCCGCAAATACCAAAATTAGAATCGCTCAACTTAGGTTTTACATTGCGACCGGATGTGTAACACGCTTTTTCCGGTTTTCCAACCATCCGCCAGAGGTCACGCCATGCAAAAGACGAATCCTTTACAAGAGGCTGATTCTTTTCCGGTCCAGGCCTATCGCCGGCCGAAGGACATCCGTGCGCTGCGGACGGAAAACGTCTCCTTCGCCGGGAGCCCCCGCAAGCACCCCTATGCCCCGGACAAAATCGTGCTGGTGGCCGACCCCTACAGCGCCAACACATTTTACTTCGAGTTCGAAAAATCCGACATCGCGTTTGCGGAGGAACTCCCGAGCATCGCGGACATGGACGGCAACACCCTCACCATGGCGCGGATCTGGGTGAAGAAGGGGAGTTTAGCCGTGCGCTGCACGCCGTTCCTTGCGGGCGACACCCAGCTCACGTCGGAGTAGGCGGCGCCGTTCTGATCTTGACCCAATTGCCCATCTTGAAATCTCCTGCGTGGAATAGATTATACCGATGGGCCAGGCGGGAAGGGCATGGGGTCGTGAAAACCGGGAAATCAGGTTGGGGTCAAGCGGGTTCAGCAGGCACTGGACCGCTGCACAGCATGGATCCCGACCGGGTCACGCAAGGATCGACGGGGGCAACATCAGAACTTGATGTCCAACTGAATCCCCACGTCTTCCAGGCCGGTGCTGCGCCGGGCAGGATCCTCCCCCGGTTTCGCGTCAGGATTGTAGGCGTGCGTACCCCACAGGGAGAGGCGCAGCGAGTCGGACAACGTGTAATGCAGCCCCAGGGCGAAGTTGAGTGTCTGCCAGTCCGGTGACACCGCCGTGGGGTTCTGGATCAAGTTTTCCTGGTTGCTGGCATGGGCGCCCATAAAAACGGCCATCTTGGTGGACGGCAGGACCATCCAGGACTCCAGGCCGATCTTTTGACGTTGATCGCGCTCGCGGCCCGAACGGTCACCGGCACTGTCGATCTGGGTCACCGACGGCGTCAGTTTGAACCATTCCGACGGTGACAGGATGGCGGCAAGCCGGAAACCGCTCTCTGATTCTTTCGACTCGGGCAGCGTCGAGGATACGACCGTCAAACTGTCCGCGGCCGGGTCGCCGTCCAGGAGGGCTCTCTGGAAAAAGCCGCTCAGGGCCAACTCCAGGGAGTCGTTCACCCGGACGCCCGTTTCCAGGGCGCTGAGCGTGCCGCCGTCGCCGAAGCCGGAGAGTGCAAAGGAGGCCGAATCCCGCGCCAGGTCTTTCTCAAAACCCGTAAGGTCTTCCGGCTCCTCAACCATCTCCAAGCCGCGGAAGCGCTTGGAGAACATGAAACGCGATTTCCAGTAGCTTTCGTCGAGCTTGGAGATCGTGACGCCTTCCGTGCGCGCCGCGTGCAGGAAGTGTCCACCTGCAAGATACATCCCGACGTGATTGACCTTTTTGCGATTTTGACCGAAGAAGACCAGATCCCCGGTCTTGAGTTCATCGCGGGCAACCGTATCTAAGTTTCCAAGCCGGCTTTGTTCGGAGGAGCTGCGCGGCAGGCTAATCCCGAACATGTCGGAATACACTTTCTTGACCAGGGCCGAACAGTCGATCCCCGTGGAGCCATCTCCCCCCAGGCGGTAGCTGATTCCAAAAAACTTGCTGATTTCATTTTCAATATTATCCGGCAGGGCTGGGCCGAGCTCCTCCGCGATAGCATGGGCCTTGGCGACTGTTTTCGCGGCAACCGCCGCTTTTGTTCCGGATTTTGGCTTGGCCTTAGAGGCGGTGGCGGTCTTGCTCTTCAATGCGGTTTGCGCCGGGGATTTGGCCTTGGCCGGCGCCTGCACCTGAGGTTTGGCCTTGGTAGGCGCCTGCACCTGAGGTTTGGCCTTGGTAGGCGCCTGCACTTGAGGTTTGGCCTTGGAGGGCGCCTTATTGACGACCGCGCAACTGGACGGATCCGTTTCTGACGATTTATCCGGGGCGGCGAATGCCTGCCCTGTAAAATGTACCAACACAAAAAGGCAACCGGCCAGAATTAGCCCGTTGCCCCTGGACAACCCGGAACGTTTCGCGAACATAAGTTCGTAAGGCGATGCGCGATGTGCGTCGATCAAAATTAACAACCTCGGTATCTGAACGTATCGTCCCGAACTGGCGCAGTTGCTACCTTGCGCCTTATGCCCTCCGAATGGCTCTCGGCGGAAATCCGCCGTCCGATGGGATGTAACCCTTTTCCCCCC
>JBFYWS010000018.1:0-7207 GCA_041310935.1 Desulfobacteraceae bacterium
TGAAGACTGAAGGCTTTTAGGGACAAATCATGTGTGATCACACAAAGCCAAAAAGGTTTGGATACGTCGACCGGTGACTGTGTAATGGATGATCATTATTGCCCTTCAGCCTTCAGCCTAATCACCTGGGTAATTACAGCTTATAAATGACGCCCATTACATTTCTTCTTGATCAAAAAGTTAAAAGCCATCATAGTGCCCCTCATTCTAGGAGGAGTCATGGCGATTGTTTTTGTGGACGGCAGGGTCGTGGTGGGCGACGGCCGGGTACTGGAGCGAGCCTCCGTGCTCGTGGAAGGCGGGCGCATCGTCAAGGTGGCCCCCAAAAACATCCAGATGCCCAAGGGCTGCCGGCGCATTTCGCTGAAAGGGCGAACCCTGCTGCCCGGCTTCATCGATGCGCATGTGCACCTGTGCATGGACGGCAGTGCCGACCCCGTGACGAGCTGCCTGCGGGAAACCCATACGGCGACGACACTCAAGGCGGCCAACTTCGCCCGGCAGACGCTGATGGCCGGGGTCACCACGGTACGCGACATGGGCGGCCGGGACGGGATCGATCTCGGTCTGAAGCAGGCGATTCAGGCCGGGCTGATCCCCGGGCCGCGGATGCTCGTGAGCGGCAAACTGATCTGCATGACGGGCGGGCACGGATGGCAGCTCGGCCGGGAGGCCAACGGTCCCGACGAGGTGCGCCGGGCCGCCCGCGAGCAAATCAAGGCCGGCGCCGACATCGTCAAGCTGATGGCCACCGGCGGTGTCCTCACCCCGGCCGTCGAGCCCGGCAGCGAGCAGTTCACCGAGGATGAGCTGCGCGCCGGCGTGGAGGAGGCCCACAAGGCCGGCAAACGGACCGCCACCCATGCCATGGGAACCCGGGGCATTCTGAACGCCCTGCGGGCGGGGATCGACAGCATCGAGCATGGAGTCTATCTCGACGCGGAGGCCGCGTCCCTGATGAGACAGCGCGGCGTGCCGCTCGTACCGACCATTTCCGCGCTCCACCACATTGAGACCAAGGGCCTCGCGGCGGGAATCCCCGCGTTCGCCGTGGAAAAGACCCTGAAGGTCAAGCCGCACCACCTGGCGAGCCTGCGCCTGGCGCGCGAGACCGGTGTTCCCATCGCCATGGGCACGGATGCCGGAACCCCGTTCAATCATCACGGGGGAAACCTCGGCGAGTTGCAGCTCCTGGTGCACTACGGCCGGTTCACCCCCCTGGAGGCGATCGAAGCCGCCACCCGCGTCAACGCCCAGATCCTTGGTTTGGCAAAGGAGTTCGGGACCGTTGAGGAAGGCAAACATGCCGATCTGGTGGTGGTGCAGGGGAACCCGCTGGATGACATCGGCCTCTTGCTCAACCGGGACAACGTCCATCTGGTCATCCAGGGCGGAAATATCGTCAAGGATACCCTGGGTTAACTTCCAAGCGAAAGGAGAGTCGGAGAATGAGACAACGCAAGATAAGCGTCACTGAGGTGTTAATTTTTGCCGTTCTGGCTGTCGGCATCGGTTTGTGGGCGGCCCAGGCCGTGCACGCCCAGGGCAAAGAGATCAAGGAGCTGATCATCGCCATCGGTGTGGACGCGGACACCCTCAACCCCCAGGAGCAAACCACCACGCTGATCCAGAACATGTGCGATCTCATCTACGACAACTTCTTCTATCAGGACCCCCAGGGCAAGCTGCACCCCCGGCTGGCCACCAAGTCTGACGTGTCCGGCGACGGGCTCACCTACACCCTGCACCTGCGCAAGGGCGTCAAGTTTTCCGACGGCACCGATTTCAACGCCGACGCCGTCAAGCTCACCTTCGACCGCGCCCTCGATCCCAAGCTGCGGGTGCCGCTGCGCTTTGCCATCGGCATGGTCAAGGAATGCGTGAAGATCGACGATCACACCGTCGCCCTGAAACTGAACTACCCCTTCGCCCCGCTGGCGCCGACGCTCTCCCTGACCCTGCTGTCCACCATCAGCCCTGCGGCCATCCAGAAATACGGCGAGGAGATCCGCCAGAACCCGGTGGGCGCCGGGCCCTACATCCTCAAGGAATGGATCAAGGGCGACCGCCTGGTTTTCGTCCGCAACGAGAAGTACTACGGCGAGAAGCCGACGGTGGCCCAGATCACCTGGAAGATCGTGCCCGAGGCGGCCACGCGCGAGGCCATGCTGCGTTCCGGGCAGGTCCACATGTGCTACAAGCCGCTGCCCTCCAACGTGGCCGCCCTCAAGGCGGACTCCAACATCACCGTGGAAATGCCCCTGGGCACCCGTACCATTTTCATGGGCCTGAATTGCCAAAAAGGGATCACCGTCGACAAGAAGGTCCGCCAGGCCTTCAACTATGCCGTCGACAAGAAGGCCATCTGCAAAAAGATCCTGTTCGACACGGCCGACCCCATGGATGGCCCGGTTTCACCGGTGGTTTTCGGCTACTTCAAGATGGATCAGCAGTACGACTACAATCCGGAGAAGGCCAAGCAGCTCCTGAAGGAGGCCAACTTCGACTTTTCCAAGACTGTTTCCATGCGTACACCCCAGGGTCGCTACCTGTTCGACCAGCAGGTGACGGAAGCCGTTCAGGCTTATCTCCAAGCCATCGGGGTGAAGACCGAGCTCAGGACCTACGACTGGCCGACCTACATCGCGGGCCTGCTCAAGCCGCTCAATGAAAGCGAGCTGGAGGTCTTTCTGCTGGGCTGGGGCCCGCTCATCCTGGATGCGGACATGGGCCTGTACGGGCAGTTCACCTGCGAGGTCAACCCGCCCAAGGGTCTGGGCTCCGCATTTTACTGCAACCCGGAGTACGACAGCATCATGAAAGCCTCGCGCGAGGAGCAGGATCCCCAGAAGCGTCTGGCCATCATGAAAAAGGCTTCGGCCAAGGTCTGGGACGACTGTCCATGGCTCTGGTTGCATGTCGAGAAATTTGTCCTTGCCTATTCGAGCAAAATCAAAGGCATGGTGGTCACCCCCA
Source organism: Desulfobacteraceae bacterium (assembly GCA_041310935.1). GTDB lineage: Bacteria > Desulfobacterota > Desulfobacteria > Desulfobacterales > SpSt-501 > SpSt-501. The sequence goes on from JBFYWS010000018.1 coordinate 2,977, forward strand.
CGGAAAAGTTCTTCCCGCAAAACATCAGCATGAATTGATGACACCGCTAGGGCCGGGGCGACACCCCCGGCCCGGCCTTGCGGTAGCCTTCCGCGCTTGAAGACCGGAGCCCGATGTTCAACTTCATCATTAAACGCCTGCTCGCGATGATACCGGTGCTGATCGGGATTTCGCTGCTGCTGTTTTTCATGCTGCGGATGCTGCCCGGAGACCCCGCCCAAGTGCTGGCCGGCCAGATGGCCTCTGTGGAGGAGATCGAAACCATCCGCCGCCAACTCGGATTGGACCGGCCGATTTACGAGCAGTATCTGTCATATTTAAGCCGCTTGGCACATCTCGATCTCGGCCGCTCCGCCCGGACCCAGAACCCGGTGATCGAGGAGGTCTGGGCGCGGCTGCCGAACACCATGCTGCTGGCGGTGGCGGCCATCAGCATGGCCTGCCTGTTCGGGATCCCCGCCGGTGTCATTTCCGCCATGCGCCCTTACACCTGGGTGGACTATCTGGTGACCATGGCCTCGCTCTTCGGGATATCCATGCCCGTGTTCTGGCTCGGCATCATGCTGGTGGTGGTCTTCTCGGTCATCCTGAAATGGCTCCCCGCCGGCGGAACCGGCAGCTGGCAGCATGTGATCCTGCCGTCCGTGACGCTGGCCTCGTTCGTGGTGGCGTTCATCGCGCGCATGACGCGCTCCACCATGCTGGAAACCCTGAACCAGGATTACACGACCACCGCGAGGTCCAAGGGGTTGAAGGAAAATGTGGTTGTCATCAAGCATGCTCTGAAAAACGCCCTCATCCCCATCGTTACGGTGGTCGGACTGCAGTTCGGGCTTTTGCTGGGCGGAGCGGTCCTCACCGAGACGGTCTTCGCCTGGCCCGGACTGGGCCGACTCGTCGTGGACTCCATCCTCGCGCGGGACTACCCCGTGATTCAGGGAACCATCCTCATCTTCGGCCTGCTCTACATCCTGGTCAATCTGGCCGTTGACATCCTGTACGCAGTGATCGATCCGAGAATCCGTTATGATTGAAGCGACTGAGAAGGGCGTATGCCCGCCGCCGCATGAATTTTCAACCGACACCGGTCTGCGGCGCTTCTGCTTCAAGCTGAGACGCAACCGGGCGGCCGTCGCCGGCGGAATCATGCTGCTCATCTACCTCGCGGCGGCCCTGCTGGCACCCCTTCTGGTCCAAGGGGATGCGTCCGCACCCAACCTGATGATGGCCCTTGAGACGCCTTCGCCGCAAGATCCCCTGGGGACTGACGAACTGGGCCGATCGATCCTGGGCCGCATCATCTATGGGGCCAGGGTTTCGTTGCTCATCGCCGTCGGGGTGGTTGCCGTGGGCCTCTTCATCGGGGTGCCGCTTGGCCTGGTGTCGGGGTATTTCGGCGGGAAAATCGATTTCGCAATCCAGCGCGCCACCGATGCCATGCTGGCGTTCCCCGGATTTCTGCTGGCCCTCGCGTTGGTGTCCGTGCTGGGAGTGGGCATCAAGAACACCATGATCTCCATCGGGATCAGCATGGTTCCGCAGTATATTCGGCTGGTGCGGGCCTGCGTGTTGACGGTTAGATCGGAGGTCTACGTGGAGGCTGCACGGGCGGCCGGGACCCGCGACGGGATGATCCTCTGGCGGCACATCCTGCCGAACGTGATGGTCCCGATCACGGTGCAAACCAGCCTGAGCATGGGGACGGCCATCCTGTTTGCCGCCGGTCTCGGATTTCTGGGGATTGGCGTGCAGCCGCCCACCCCCGAGTGGGGGACGATGCTCGGCTCCGCCCGGAATTACCTGTTCCATGCGCCGCATGTCGCCACCTTCCCCGGTCTCGCCATTTTGCTTGCCGTCCTGAGCTTCAATCTTCTCGGCGATGGGCTGCGGGATGCCCTGGATCCGCGGTTCAAGATATGACGGCCTCGCCGAAAGCCCAATTTCTGCGTTGCGCTTCACCGCGCGGACACTGCGGCGTACAGGGAGTACGCCTCGTGCCGCGGGGCTCGCGCGCCTTGAACTTGAACTTTGGGCAAGGCCGTCCGGGAAGAAGAGCAATCCATATACGCGCTGATATATGACCGATTATTCTAAGCCGATCTTGTGCGTCGAAAACCTCTACACCCGGTTCGGAACCATGGACGGGGTGGTGACGGCCGTGGAGGGGATCGATTTCGAGGTGTATGCGGGGGAGACGCTGGGGCTTGTGGGGGAGAGCGGCTGCGGCAAGAGCGTCACCGCGCTCTCGATTCTACGGCTGCTGCGATGCCCGCCGGCCGCCATCGAAGGTCGTGTTCTCTTCGAGGGCCGCGATCTTCTGCAGATGGACTCGGACGCCATTCGCGCCGTCCGCGGGCGCGAGATCTCCATGATTTTTCAGGAGCCCATGACCTCCTTGAACCCGGTGCTCAGGATCGGCGAGCAGATCGCGGAAGGAATCCGCCTGCACCAGCGGCTGACCCGCCCGGAATCCTGGCGGCGGGCGGTGGACATGCTGCGGAAGGTCCAGATCCCGAGCCCGGACAGCCGGGCGGCCCAGTACCCGCACAAATTTTCAGGCGGGATGCGGCAGCGGGCCATGATCGCCATGGCGCTCTGCTGCAGCCCCAAGCTCATCCTGGCGGACGAGCCCACTACGGCGCTGGATGTGACCATTCAGGCCCAGATCATGAACCTCATGATGCAACTGAAGGAGGAACTGCAGACGGCGATCGTCCTCATCACCCATGATCTGGGCGTCATCGCCGAAACGGCCAGCCGTGTGATCGTCATGTACGCCGGGAAGATCGTGGAAGAAGCTCCGGTGAGAGCGTTGTTCAAGGACCCCCGGCACCCTTACACCCAGGGGCTGTTGGGGTCGGTCCCCGTCATCGGCCGCAGGCAGCGGGCCGGCCGGCGCCTGCAGGAAATTCCGGGGATGGTTCCCAACCCGCTTCAAATGCCGTCCGGCTGCCGGTTCAACCCGCGCTGCCCGAAGGCCATGCCGGTCTGCTGCAGCGAGCCTCCGCCCATGATCCGGCTGGCTGAACACCGGCGCGTGAGTTGCTGGCTGGAAGCCGATAGCATAGGGGCCAAGGGTTCGAGGGGCCAAGGGTTCAAGTGAAAAGATCATCCTTTCCTTGACCCCTTGTGCCCTTTTGGGATTCATAACGGTAGCCTAAGTCCGAGGCTGATCGCGAAGGCGTTTATACCAATCGCTATGTCGAGCAACCCATGGCACTGCTTGAAGTCGATAACCTGAAAAAATACTTTCCGATCAAGAAAGGGATTCTGTCTCGAACCGTCGGTTACGTCAAGGCCGTGGACGGCGTCAGTTTCAGTCTGAAGCGGGGGGAAACCCTGGGGCTGGTCGGCGAGAGCGGCTGCGGGAAGACCACGGTCGGCCGCTCCCTGCTGCGGCTGATCGAGCCCACGGAAGGCCGGATCAATTTCAACGGGCAGAATCTCCTCGATCTCGACCGCGGGGAGATGCGCAAGGCCCGGGCGTCGCTGCAGATCATTTTCCAGGACCCGTTCTCTTCGCTAAACCCGCGCATGAACGTGGGCGATATCATCGCCGAGCCGATCCGCAACCACCTGAACCTGCACAGGGATGAGATTCAAAACCGGGTGGTCCTGCTCATGGACCGCGTGGGGCTCCACACGGCAACCATGCGCCGGTACCCCCATGAATTTTCCGGAGGCCAGCGCCAGCGCATCGGCATCGCCCGGGCCCTGGCCTTGAATCCCCTCGCCATCATCTGCGACGAACCGGTCTCGGCCTTGGATGTCTCCATCCAGGCCCAGGTCATCAACTTGCTGGCCCAACTCCAGGAGCAGATGAATCTTTCCTATCTCTTCATTGGCCACGACCTGAGCGTGGTGGAGCACATCAGCGATCGCGTGGCGGTGATGTATCTCGGCCGCATCGTGGAGATGGCAAGCTCCGAGGAGTTGTATGCAAACCCCCGTCATCCCTACAGCCAGGCGCTGCTGTCCGCGGTTCCCCTTCCCGATCCGGACGCCCGCCGCGAGAAAATCCTGCTTCCGGGGGACGTGCCGAGCCCCATCGACCCGCCTTCCGGCTGCAGCTTTCACCCCCGCTGCTTCGCACGCAAGGGCATTTGCACTCAGGAACAGCCTCTCTTGCAGGACATCGGCGGCGGCCACCAGGTGGCGTGTCATCTGTAAGCGTGATGACTTTTTACGAGTCCATCAAGTGCCACGCCTATTGCAAAGTCGGTGAAGCCTG
>JBFYWS010000062.1:0-2826 GCA_041310935.1 Desulfobacteraceae bacterium
TGAAAGACTTTAAATTCGCCACTGCTACAGCGGCCGAAAAGGGCGACCTGTGGCAATGGAAGGCGGCCCGCTCCGACCCGTACAAGTCCGTCGACGACGGCTGGCTCACCAAGGCGGAGGACAAAACCGGCCGCAAGGAAGACGCCGGCGGCGGCGGGGATAGCCGCAACGAAACCGCCGACAAGTCCAGGCCGCGCTTCATGCAGGACCCCGCCAAGAAGCCCTCCGTCCCAGGCATGCTGCTCGCGGAAGAAGCGGTCGAGATCGCCGATTACTCAAAGTTCAAGGCGAACGACACCCTCACCTACCGGATGCCCAAGAAACCATCAGGATCCCGTGGCGATGTCCGGGCCGAAAGTCGTTATGCCGACGGCGGCTGGACGGTAATGATCTCCCGCAAGCTTGAAACGGGAAACGATGACGACGTCGCGTTCAACACTAAAAAGAAGTACAGCTTTGCCATGGCGCTCTTCGACGATTCGATGGACGCGGATTCCTACGACTCCGAGGCGATGACCCTCGAGTTCGGAAGATAACCGGACAGCCGCCTGCGGCCGGGGCCCATCCTGTTCCGGATGGGCCGGCCGCCGTGAGTCGTGGCCGACGACAGAGAGGAGACGGCATGAAAGCAGGGATTGCCACCGGCCTGACGCTGATTCTGGGGGTTGCCCTGGGAGTGATCCTCTCCGGGCAGGGTCGTTTGGAATCGGCCGAGCCGCAGTTGGTCGTCGTCGCCAGACATCTGCCGAAGGCGCCCGCCGGGCCGGATGACCCGGCCTGGCAACGGGCGCAGCCGGTCGATGTTCACGTGAGAGGCCGGGACAGCTTCGCCGGTGAGGAAGTGACCGTAACCACGCGGGCCGCCTACACCGACGACCGCCTGTATTTTCTCTTCAAGTGGCAAGACCCCACCGTGAGTGTCGTCAAGCAGGCCTGGAAGTTCGACGGGCAGAAGTGGGCCCACATGCAGGGCGACGAGGACCGGCTCGCGCTGCTCTTCGAGATCACCCGGATCAACGGGTTCGCCACCAAAGGCTGTGCCGTGGTCTGCCACAGCCCCCCTGATGTTCCCAGCAAGGAGTGGAAATTCGCGACCCTGACCGCAGCCGAGAAGGGGGACCTGTGGCACTGGAAGGCGGCCCGTTCCAACCCTGAGCATTACGCCGATGACGGCTGGCTCACGGTGGCCGGCAACCCATCCGGTTCATACCGGACCACTGGACGCCGGGCCGATACCGGCGACGGCGGTGACGTGAACAACGAAACCGAAGACAAGGCGCAGCCGCGCTACATGCAGGACCCGGCCAAGAAACCTTCCTCACCGGGCTTCCTGCTCTACGAGGAGGCGGTTCAGATTCCCGCAGACGCCCTGTTCAAGGCCGGTGACGTCATCACCTACCGCATGCCAAAGAAACCCGACGGTTCACGAGCGAATGTCCAGGCGACCGGCCGTTATGCCGACGGTAGCTGGACGGTCATGCTGCATCGCAAACTCGACACCGGCCACGACGACGATGTCGCATTCAATCCCCGAAAAGATTACAGCTTTGCCATGGCGCTCTTCGATGACTCCGGTGATGACCATTCGAAGGCGACCCATGCGATGACCCTCACGTTCGGCCGATAGCGGAGCATCTGAAAGGAATTGCGATGAGCGGCACCGGGCACCCGACTGAGAAACTGCTCTCCTTTCTGGCCCTGGATCGATATGCGTCCCGCCTCTGCGGCCTGCGCGTCGCCGACAACGCCCTGAGCTGGACGCGTTTCTGCGGGTCGCTGAGCCTGGTGCTGGTGGTCCTGCTCTTCCTGAGCGGGGCCTTCATGATGTTTTACTACTCGCCCACCCCGGGCGCAGCCTATGACAGCGTCGACTTCTCCCAGTTCTCGCTGCCGTTCGGCGATGTCGTCCGGGGCGTGCACTATTACGCCTGGAACCTGCTGCTCGTGGTCCTGGGCCTGCACCTGGCGGGCACCTTCCTCACTGCGGCCTACAAGGCCCCCCGGCAGCTCGTCTGGGTCTCGGGGGTGCTGATCCTGCTGGTCGTGCCGCTTTGCATCATCACGGGCGACCTGCTGCCCTGGGACCAGAAGGGTTACTGGACGACCCAGGTTCGCAACAGCATCATCTCGTCGGTGCCGCTGGCGGGCGATTTCATGCTGCGCCTGCTGCAGGGAGGGCCCCGCACCGGCACCGTGGCGCTCACCCGGTTTTACGTCCTTCACTGCGTGTTTCTGCCCCTCCTGGTCGTGAAGCTGATTGCCATTCATTTCCATTTTCTGGCGCAGCGGGGGCTATCCGAGCCGCTGGGCGAAGGCAAAGCAGGCCGGGGCTGCGTACCCCTGATCCCGGACATGCTCAACCGCTGGATGCTCTTGTTCGTAGCGTTCGCGCTGCTCCTCGGCCTGGTGTCCGCTTACTGGCCGGCCCCCCTGGAAAGCCCGGCGGATCCCACGGATTCCGCCTACGTGCCCAAGCCGGAATGGTGGGTCCTGTCCCTGAATCAACTGGTCGGCATTTTCAGGGGCCCGCTCATGTTCATTGGCACGGCCGCCATCCCCGGGGGCCTGGCCGCACTGCTGGTAGCCCTGCCCTTCCTGGATCGCTCCCCCGCGCGCCACCCGGCACAACGGAAACTTTCGATGTGTGTGGCGCTCTTGATCGTGGCGGCAATGGCGGGGCTTGCCGTCATGGGCTATCGGGAACACTTTGCGACCCCGCACCCATAATGGCTGCGGGCTATGAGCTTCTCTTCCGACCCGGTGTGTGCATGCGGATGAACTCAGCGAGCACATCGACCAGATTGGGCCGCCCGATCTCCTGCAGGT
>JBFYWS010000090.1:0-3687 GCA_041310935.1 Desulfobacteraceae bacterium
CAGGGCGCGTTGCCGCAGAATCATCACCCATTTGAAGCCCATGATCGCAAAGGCCCAGAGGGCCAGGATGATCTCGGCCTCCTGCTCCCAATCATAAATCAGGACATAGATCGACCGCTCGGTGACGGCCGACTTGTCGTTTTCCAGCGCCGCTGCCTGCTGGGCGAGAATGGCGTCGCCCTGGGGGCGGACGACGCCGACATAGAAAGCGTGCACGAGGATGACGATCACGATCAGCGAAACCACCTGATAAAGGAATTCAAAAGAAAAACCCAGATTACGTTTCATTGGTTGCCATTTCCCGATAGCGTCGTGTTTTATGTTGAGAGTTTACAACCCGCCTGGTGCTGCGGCCAAACAGCCGAATACTTAAACACCCTAGAAGTGGTTTCACAACCTCGGATCACACCTGAGGGCAAGGCGCAGACTGATTCGAAAGCGCAGTCCGCCTGCGGCGGATGAACCTTTCGAGAGGTCTGCAATCCGCCTGCGGCGGACCATCGGGGGTCAGACGGGGTTATGAAACCACTTCTAACACCGATGCCATCAGATGTCGGCCGGAAAATCGATGGCCTGGTCCGCCTTCACCTTTTCAGCGGGCTCGAACGGCTTCAGCGGGTCCCCTTTCAGCGGCGCGGCAGGCCTCTCCTCCTGGGCCTTGTCGCCGTGGGTTTTCCCCGGCGATGGCGGTGGGGATGCTTCCGACGGAGCCTGACCCGCCCGGGGAGGGCTGCCCGCCTTCTGGGCAAGATAGATCCCCCGTGGGCCGTCCGCAGCATCGCCGCTATCGGTCATAAACCCCGTCCCGAAACACGCGATGCACAGAATCGTGATTGCAATCTTCCCGGTCATTTTTTAGTTCTACCCCCTAAAATGAATTCTTCGCCCGCCTACCGGCGGGCGAAGAATTCATTCGGAATACCGGCAGATGCGGAACCCCAGATCGTTGCGCGGGCCGGCACTGTAATCGCGGAAGGCGATGCGCAGGTTCGCGATCCCGGCCGACTTCCAGCTCGCGCCCTTTACGACCCGGTGGGCGCCATCCCGCGGGCCCACCGGATCCGACTGCTCCTTTTCTCCCTCGGTTGCGATCGCGTAGTAGTCATGGCACCACTCGGCGACATTGCCCCCCAGGTCGAACAACCCTGTCGCCGCGGGTCTGAATTTGCCCGCCTCTGCTGCCGCCGGATAGCCGTCGTTGTATCCTTCGATGATCACGCCGACCAGCCCCTTGGCGGACTCATCCGCGTAATTTCCGGCTCCCGGGGCAGGCGGGTATCCCTCGCCCCACGGATACGTGCCGGAGACGCCCTGGCGTGCAGTAAACTCCCACTCCGCCTCGGTCGGCAGCCGGTAGCCTTTGCCCAAGGGTTCGGAAGCGACGACCCGACCGTCTTTCTGGATGTACACCGGCGACAGCGACGCCTTCACGCTGAGCCAGTTGCAGAAAAGGGCCGCCTGCTCCCAGGAGACCATCACCGCCGGCAGCTCGTCGCGGTTGAGGTCCTGGTTGTTGAGCGTTCCCGACGTGTGCGCCGCCAGAAACTGCCGAAACTCACGGTTGGTCACTTCGCGGGTCCCCATGTAGAAGCCTCGCGTCAATCGAACCTGTTTAAGGGTCTCATTCGAACGGCGGCCCTGTTCGCGCCGAGAGGACCCCATGGCGAAGGCGCCCGGGGCCACGCGCTTCAGCTCGTAGCCATTCGGGGCACGGACCAGGCCGGCGGCCCCGGGTGCCGGCGCGGACTCGCCGCGCTTGAGCGCCACCTTCAGCTCCTGGGGGAACCCCGGGCGGGGCAAAATGCGCGTGCGGAAGGGCTCAAAGCCCTCCTTTCGAATTTCGATATCGTGTTCGACGGCCGGCAGCCTGAGCTCGACCGGCACTTTCCCGCGTCCGGCGCCGTTGACAAAAAGCTCGGCATCCGCCGGCTCGACTTTAAAATGAACCACACCCTCCTGGGCCGTCAGCAGCAGGTCCAGCCCCTTGACCTCGCCGCTGGCAGCGGTCACCTTCTGGCTCGCGCGTTCGTATCCCGTTTTGGACAGCTGGATCTCATGTTCCTTGCCCGGAGCGATGTCAACCTCGACCGGCGTCTGTCCGACATAGCGTCCATCGACGAGAACGCTCGCCCCCGTTGGACGCGACCGGATCGCCAGCCGGCCGTCGGCCGGCTCCAGGCGCACCTCGGGAAGGGCCACGGGCTGCCCGGCCACGACCTCAACGCGGTCCCGCCAGGTTTTGTAGCGCTCGGCGCTGATCTCGATGTCGCGCGCTCCCGCCGCAAGCTCCAGTTCGATGGGGGTTCTGCCCAGCGGCCGGCCGTCCACCGTGACGGCGGCCCCGGCGGGGATGGAACTGAGACGGACCCCCGACCAGTTGGGCGTCAGGGCGAGCGCGATTTCCTGAAGGCGGTCGCAGCCCTCCACCTCCACATCCATGGCGGCGGGCTGGTAGCGTTCGCTGCGAATCTCGATGCGCCGGCGGCCCGGCGCCACCTCCAGGGGCTCGATCGCAACGGCGCCGACCGATCGGCCGTCGATGGAGAGGTCGGCCTCTGGGATCGCTTCCCCCGGCCGGCCGTCGCGATGGGCCTGAATACGGAGACGGCCGGGGAGTTTCTGGAAGGCACGCCGGATCTCCTGGCGTTTGTCCGCGCCGACCTCGAAACGGTGCGCGATATCGTGATGACAGGCAAGTGCCGCCTGAAGGACATAGGAGCCCGGCCGCAGGAGGTAATGATCGCCGATGCGGGGGGTGATCCACCCGCCGGAGAGCGAAAGAGCGTCCGGGGCGGGATCCAGGCGGATCGACACCTCACGCGCCGTGACCACGAACCACAGGGCTCCCGCCAGCGCCAGCAGGAGCGCCCCGGCGGCAAGGGCTCCGAACCATGCCGCCGTGCGCCGCACCCGGTCGCGGCCGCCGCGCCGACCGGAACGGAAGGCAACCGGTGTCACGATGACCGGCTCCGTCGGATTCGTGTCGGGTGGTTTTTTTTCCGGCATGGGGTGACCTTGAAAAGCCGCCGCTACCGGCGGGTTAAACCTGATGAACTCGTAAAACTTTCATGTCCCTAACAGGGACATGAAAGTTTTACGAAGCCATCATCAAACCTTGACCTTGCAGATAATGGTAACACGGATCGGCTCCAGGCCCGGTTTGACGACGAGCTCCAGGCGCTCGTCCCGGTAGCCGTCGCGCGATCCCGCCACGGTGTATGTCCCCGGTCGCAGGCTCAGCTCGCGCGTGCCGAAACGGCCGAGTCTGCCGACGCGATACACGGACACCTCGGTCAAGGTGTCGGATTCGATCGTGACACGGACCGGCGTTTTGGCGGTCTGAACCATGACCTCCAATTTGTCCGCCGCGGCACGCAGACGCGAGCCGACCGGCGGTGCCGCCTGGATCTCCTGCAGCAGGCGCCCGGCGGTCTCCAATTGGGCGTCGGAATCGAGCAGCCCCGGCTGGTTTACGAAGAACGCGATGCGCCGTTCCAGGGCCCCGAGCGCCGCGGCGCGTTCCTTCCCCTGCTGCGCGAACTGCAGCGCCGGCTCCATGCCCAGGGCCTCTTCGTAAGCCGCCAGGGCGCCGATCCAATCCTCGCGCTGCTCAGCGGTGAGCGCTCTCTGCCGCGCGGCTTCGATGCGCGCGGTGCGCACGCCCCTCTCCGTCTCGGCCAGAGCCTC
>JBFYWS010000111.1:0-5822 GCA_041310935.1 Desulfobacteraceae bacterium
GAAAAGTGGTATATGCACTGAAGTCAAGTCGTCCATGCAATGCCGCGCATATCAACTTTATCGGCAGCATCACAGATTGAATGTGAGGGAAATAATATGAGCTACGAGATAAAGCTGCGTGTGCCTTTTCATGATCTGGACCCGCTGCAGATGGTATGGCATGGGAACTATTTGAAATACTTTGATATCGCCCGGTTTGGGCTCTTCAAACAGGCCGGGGTGGATCTTTACCGGTATTCTGTCAGGCAACAGATCATCTTCCCTGTAACGCGTTTTTCCGTCAAGCATATTGTCCCCCTTCGGTTTGAGGATGAGTTCATCTGCAAAGCGACCGTGATCGAAGCGGTCTACAAGATTGCCATCGATTTTGAAATCAGGCTGTCTGAAAATGGACGAGTCTGTACCCGGGGCAAAAGCGAACAGCTATCCGTTAAATTGCCGGAAATGGAGATGCAGTTTGAAATACCGGGTGAAATCACTCGGGCGCTGGAATTTGCATAATGGATCCCCTGCTGCAAGGTGCATTTGCAACCGGCTACGAAAGGCTTGCCGCGTGGGCGGATCTTCTGGATGAGATCAATGTATATCCGATTGCCGATGCGGATACCGGCCGCAATTTGATGATCAGCCTGGCACCCTTGCATCGGATGGACGGCAGCGCGGAAACCACCGTTCGAAAGCTGCTTCTTTCCGCCACCGGCAATTCCGGCAATATCGCATCTGGTTTTTTCGCGGGCTTTGTTGCTGAAAATCCTTCAAACGACATCTATCAGGCAACCCGAGTCGGAAGATCGCGGGCTTGGCAGGCGCTTGCGGATCCAAAGCCGGGAACGATGCTTACCGTTTTCGATGAACTGCTGAACCATATAGAAAAATTGTCTTCAGCCCCTTCGGCGGCAACTTTCCCCACCCTGCTCGACCAGCTTGAAAAAGCCGTGCATTCCACTTCTGAAACACTTCCTGCCCTAAAAGCCGCAGGCGTTGTCGATTCAGGGGCTTTGGGGATGTTCATTTTCATGGAAGGTTTTTTCAGCCGCCTGGCCGGCCGGCCGGACGTGTTTCGCCCCATCACCGAGATCTTCAATAAGAAACTGCGACTGTCTTCCGATTTCGTGGCGGATCACCCGAAAGGATATTGCGTCGATGCGGTGATCCAGGTCGGCACGGATCATGATTCACGGCTGGAAAACCTATCCCGATACGGAGACAGCATTGTTGCGCTGCAGGAAAATGAAAGGCTTAAAATCCATATTCACACCGAGCAGCGTGATGCGGTCCGGAAGCAACTTGCAGATCTCGGAAGGCTCGTCCAATGGTCGGAGGAGGATATGGGGGCCCAAGTCGAAAACAGGTCTTCCTCCGACACACTGCAGGTGGTTCATATTGTAACCGATGCGGCCGGTTCGGTCACTCGAGAAGATGCCGCACGGCTGGGGATGACCCTGCTTGACAGCTATATCGTTGTCGGGGACAAATCGCTGCCGGAAACGCTGTTCCCGCCTGAGGAGCTTTATGCGTTGATGCGCAGCGGTGCCAAGGTGACCACGGCACAGGCATCCGTATTCGAACGCCACCAGCGGTGCCAGAGCATTCTCAGCCGATACGGCCAGGCCCTTTATCTTTGTGTTGGCTCGGTTTACACGGGCAATTATGAGGTCGCCGCCGCCTGGAAAGAGCGCAATGATCCGGAGAACCGGCTTGCGGTGATCGACACCGGCCTGGCTTCCGGCCGGCTAGGGGTAGTCGCCCTGGCGACGGCCCGGTATGCGCTCCAGGCCGATGATGCCGAGAACGTGATTCGATTTGCCAAGGCCGCTGTTCGAATGAGTCAGGAGTACATTTTTCTTGACCGGCTTCAGTATCTGGTCGCGGGCGGCCGATTGTCCAAGACCAAAGGTTTTCTTGGCGATCTATTTCACATGAAACCCGTCATCAGCCCCACGGCCGAAGGGGCCGTGAAGGCGGGGACGGTTCGAGATAAAGACGAGCAGCTCAAATTCGCCTTGGAAAAACTGGAAAAGGGTTTGGGACAGGATACCCGGCCGCTGATCATGCTGGAATATTCGGACAACCGGCAGTGGGTTGAAAATAACGTTTTGGGTGAAATCAAAAGCCGGTTTGCTTCGGCCGAGATCACCCTCCAACCCCTTTCCCTGACGTCGGGCGCCCATATGGGACCGGGGACCTGGGCGGTTGCGTTTTTACCGGCAACCCATTAACTCTTCACTAAACCCCAGTGGTTCTGATCTTCCATCGAGGAGCCGCAAAGAGGGTCCCATCAAGACGAATCAGACCGTATAGGATGCAGCCATTGCCTGAAGCAAAGACCGACGGCATCCCTCACAGCAGATTTGCCGCCCTGATCCCCGTTTACAACCATGAACAAACGGTTGCCGACGTGGTGCAACGGACTCTGCAACTCGGTATCCCCGTTGTCGTTGTGGACGATGGATCGACCGATGCGACCTTCGAGCGAATAAAAGGCATCGACGGGGCTCGGGTTCTGCGTCATCGTTGCAACCGCGGCAAAGGGGCTGCCATTATGACCGGCTTTGCGGAGGTCGCCAAAATAGCGGACTGGGCGATTACGTTGGATGCCGACGGCCAGCACGATCCTGAGGACGCGGAGACCTTGATGCGGGCCATTCCTGAAAACCAGCGGCCCATCGTCATCGGGAAACGCCAGGGGATGCTTGCGCCGGATGTGCCGTGGACGAGTCGATTCGGCCGGGAATTTTCAAATTTTTGGGTGCGGATGGCCGGTGGGCCGGCCGTGGCGGACTCCCAGAGCGGGTTCAGGGCTTATCCTCTGCCCGAATGCCTGCACCTGGGCGTCAGCGCCAGACGGTTCCAATTCGAGGTTGAAGTTCTGGTCAAGGCCCAGTGGAGGCAAATGCCGGTGGCCGAGGTGCCCGTCCGCGTTTCTTACACTCCGGGCACCCGCCGGATCTCGCATTTTCATCCTTTTTTCGATTTTTTGAGAAACACGGGCCTGTTCAGTCGTCTGATCACCTATCGTCTCCTGACCCTTCGGTATCGGGGGCATTGACCAAGGCTGACATGTTTTATCGCATCCTGCCATTTTTTGCCCGGATCTTCGGAGTGTGGGCTTTCGATCTCATCGCCAAAGGCATTGCCGCCGGTTATTTTTTCTTTGCCCCCCGCCGGGTAATGGTCAGTGTGCGGTTTTATCGTGCGCTATTCCCGCAGCGTACCAGGGCCTATCATTTCTGGTGCACCTGGAACCAATTCCAGAACTTTACCTCCGTCTACCTGGACCGTTATCGGTTCCATGAGGTCGGCGATATCAGCTATACCAATGAGGGCTGGGAGCACGTCGAAAATGCCCTGGACCGAAAAACCGGCGGTATCGTCCTGATGTCGCACCTCGGCAACTGGGAAATCGCCGCGCATTTGATGAAACAGAAACGGGAGCAGCTGCCGCTGATCTTATTCATGGGGCAGCGCGCCAAGGCCCATATCGAGCGCATTCAAAAGGAAGACCTGCGGCGAAGGGGCATTCGCATCGTTGCCGTCGAAAAGAACTGGGGGACATCGTTCGATCTTCTGGAGGGCCTGCGGTTCATTCAGGACGGTGGCCTGGTTTCCATGACCGGAGACCAACTCTGGGATTCGAGCCAGCGCGCCGTTTCAGTCTCCATGCTGGGTCACGAGGTGCGCTTGCCGGAAACGCCGCACGTGCTGGCCATGCTGTCCGGGGCGCCGCTCATTATCTTTTTCTCACGTCGTATCGGCAAGAAGCGCTACCACCTGAAAATGTCCGAGCCCCAGTATATCGAAAAGGCACCCCGCCGGCATAGAGCGGAAGCCGTCCGCACATCGGCCCAGGGATATGCGGATCTGTTGGAAGCCCATCTCCGCGGAAACCCGCTGGAATGGTACCATTTCGAACAGTTTCTCGGTCCAAGGCTGAAATGACATTCGGCAATGAGGTTGAGCCACCGATAGTTTTTGAATTCAGCCCTGTATTATAGTAAGAATGGCATTTGTCCCAATCGAGGCTAAAGAGACGGTCCTATGGAACGCGATGCGATCAAGGCTGCAATCATAAGAATCTTCGAGGAAAAATTCGAAATCGTCGGTCCGGGTGCCGATGACAATTTAAGGGACGCTTACGAATTCGACAGCATCGACGCAGTTGAGCTTCTGCACGAGATCGAGATCCTCCTCGATACCCGACTGACCCAGGCTGAAAAAAAGAACGCCATGGAAATTCGAACCATCAATCAGATCGTGGATTATATCGAGGCTCTGGCCCGAGATCGGTGTCATGCGACACCCTCCGGTCCCGAATGATGTCTGCCAACCATGGAACCATGATGGCTCGACGAGTTGTCATCACCGGATGCAGCGCCATAACGCCGATCGGCCGAACCCGGGAGGAGATCGTTCGGCATCTGGTCGAGGGGATCTCCGGCGTCAAGAAGCTGCGCGACGACGGGCTCCTGACCAGCCACATGCATTCCGGCGTCTATGGCACCGTGGATTACCCCATCGCTTACGATTTCAAACGCAGCCACCGCAAAACCATGGGGCCGGTCTCTTTTTATGCCTGTCAGGTCGCCAAGGAGACATTAGAGGCGTCGGGACTTGACCAGGCGTTCATCACCTCGGGCCGTCTCGGGGTTGCGTTCGGGTCCACCCATGGCAGCCCATCGGCCCAGCGGGATATTTACAGGACGTTTTTCACCGAATCGAAACAACAGTTCGCCGGCATCGGTGCGGTGGATTATCTCAAATCCATGGTCCACACCACGGCGGTCAACATCACAAAAATGTTCGGCATTACCGGCCGGGTCATATCTTCCTCCACGGCCTGCACCACGAGCAGCCAGTCCATCGGGTTCGGCTACGAAACGGTTAAGTTCGGCATGCAGGATGCCATGCTATGCGGTGGGGCCGACGAATACGATACGACCACTGTCGCGGTATTCGATAACCTGCTGGCATGCTCCACGGAATTCAACGCAACACCGCATCTGACGCCGCGCCCCTTTGACGTGTCGCGTGACGGATTGGTCGTCGGCGAAGGGGCCGGGGCCGTTCTGCTCGAAGAATATGAGCATGCCAAAAAGAGGGGAGCCCGTATCCTCGGGGAGGTCATCGGGTTTTCATGCAACAATAACGGCGGCGACCTGATTCTGCCGAATATCCATGGAATCACCAAGACGATTGCACTGGCCCTGGACGTTGCCGCGATCGATCCGGGCCAGGTTGATTTCATCAGCGCCCACGCCACAGCAACCAAAATGGGAGACGTGATCGAGGCCCAGGCCATCGGCAGCCTATACGGAGACGGGCCGGTGGTTACCGGTTTGAAGAGCTACATGGGCCATACCATGGGCTCTTGTGGCGCCATTGAGGCGATCGTCACCCTTTACGTGATGGAGGCAGGATTCATTCCGCCGACGCTGAACCTGGACGAAGTGGATGAGCGCTGCGCCATGATTCGGCACGCGGTTCACCTGTTGGAACAACCGATCCGGATCGCCGCAGTTCAGAATTTCGCCTTCGGTGGCGTGAACACCTGCTTCATTCTAAAAAAATTCGACGGATAATGATTTCGCATAAGAGGGGTATGGCGCTTTGCGCCATACCCCTCTTATGCGAAATCATCATTAAGCAGGGCGGCAAAGATGGACACCGCAGGAAGACGGCTTCAACCCATTTTCGATTTTTTAATCACGCTCGTCGTGTGGGCGTATTTTACGGCCGGATTCGTGCTGCTGTTCTCCCCCTTTTATCTCTGGGCCGGGATCTTTTCGAAGAATCGCGAGCAGAGCTTTCAGCAGCTCAACAGC
>JBFYWS010000119.1:0-2593 GCA_041310935.1 Desulfobacteraceae bacterium
AAAAGGCCGAGTTCACCAGCTTGAGGATCTTCAGCGCCATCGCCTGGTCTTTCTCGATGGTCTTGCTGATCCGGGCGACGGAGGCATCCGGGTCCTGAAGCTGTTTGTTCAGTTCAAACACGATGCTGGGCAGCGTCGGGATCTCCCGGATCCGGTCCAACTTCTGCAAGATCTGTTTTTCGTCCATGGTGTCTTCCCCCTCAGCGGCGCTGACATTCGATCGCCCCGGCCGGCATTGACGCCGCCGGCATGGGCGCATGCACCTGCCCGCCATGCGGCCGTTTCGTTTCGGAGCCCTTGTTGGATTAATATCGGCCGGCCCCGGAAATCCTTTAGGAAAAAAAAGGCCTGCGGCGGAACGCCGCAGGCCTTTTTTGATCTCGGTGAAACGAGGAACGCTTACTTCATGAACAGCTTGGCAATCGCCGCCGCCTGGGGATGGGCGAAGATGAGGATCAGGGCCACGACCAGCGCGTAAATACACAGCGACTCGATCAGGGCGAGCCCGATCAGCATGGTCACGGTGACCTTGCCGGAGGATTCCGGATTCCGGGCGATGCCTTCAACGGCGGCCTTCAGCCCGAGACCCTGGGCAATACCACAGCCGAACGCGGCGATGGCGATTCCAAAACCGGCAGCGAACACACAGGCGATAAAGAACTCCAATGCTTTTGCTTCCATACCTTTGTCTACCTCCTTGGGGTTGAGTATGTTAATGGGCTTCTTCCATGTCCCCCATTAAACGCTGATGTACACGACAACACCCCGTTGCCGGATCAATGCGCGTGCTCCATGGAGCCGCTGAAATACATGATCGACAGCAGAAAGAACACAAACGCCTGAACCAACGCTACGAAGATGCCCATCGCCATGATGGGCAGAGGGGCGAAAAAGGCGCCGGCCAGCACAAACAGGATCATCAGCACCAGTTCGTGCCCCATCATGTTTCCGAAAAGACGGAACGAGAGCGACATGATGCGGGCCATGTGGCCGATGACCTCGATCGGGAAAATAATCGGGGTCATCCACCAGATGGGGCCCAGGAAGTGTTTGATGTATTTGATGCCGTGGTATTTGATGCCGACGAAATGGGTGAACGTGAACGAGACCAGCGCACAGGAAAGCGTCGTGTTGATGCTGGCGGTCGGCGGAAAAAACCCCGGGATGAGGCCGACCAGGTTGCAGGTGGCAATGTACAGAAAGAGGGTGGCGATCAGCGGAAAGAACCAGCGGCCCTCATCGCCCGTGATGTCCACCATGAACTCCTCCATGCCCGATAGCACCACCTCGAAAAAATTCTGCGCCTTGCCGGGGACCATGGTGATGGTGCGGGCCCCGAAATAGCCCAGAACGATCAGAAGCAGCACGACGAACCAGGAGTAGACCACGTGCGGATAGGACTGGGCGAAGTGGCCGAGGCCGATCAGCTCAAAAAACTTGACTAGAAACAGATAAGGGTGTTCCATCCTTAGACCGCCTCCTTGAAAATGAGTTTTTTGAGTTCACGCATGGTGGCCAATAGGATGCTCATTACCACAACCGACAGACCGATGACAAGCCCCACGGGGTGCACCACGCGCCCGGCAATCAATAAAAAAATGACGAAACCGCTGACCAGGAACCGCAAATAGTATTTGGCCAGCACCACGTTGTGCGACGCCACTTGGGGCGGCGTCAGCGCCCGGCGCAACGTTCTGGCCAGCAAATGAAAATTAACGGTGACCAGAAGAGCGCCGAAGAAAATGCCCAGCGCAAAATCGGTCGCAGCGAATGCGAACCCCGCCACGGTGGCCCCTGCAAAAAGAACCCAGTTCGCGCGGGTAACGAATTTCAGTATGCGTTCCTGAACTTGCACGACCTTGAGCACGGTCGGACCGGCATCTCAGAGTTTGCGGCTCTTTTTGATCGCCAGCCCGATGTTGCGAAAACCGGCGGCTATTCCCAGCAATAGGAAGACCATCATCAGCCAGGGGGACGTGTCGAAATACCGATCCAGAAACACCCCGATTCCCAGCCCGATAAAGACCGACAGCGCCACCGAAAACCCGAGGCTGCTGAAAAAGGCAAGCTCCCGCCACGCCTGTCTGGTTTCGTGTTTCATGAAGGTCAAATGGTCCGCGTGCCGATGCGCTGCCTCGTTTGGACGACAGCACGTAACATAGGCCCCGTCTGAAGTCAACGTCAATCTTGATGACTTTGTAAGAAGGCCAATTTCTGCGTTGCGCTTCATCTCGCTGGCGCTGCGGCGTACTGTCAGTACGCCTCGCGCCACGAGACTCGCGCGCCTTGAACTTGGCCTTCTTACAAAGTCATCGAAGGCGCATTTTAAAAAACCGCACACCGCCGGATCACGGCCCTATGCGCGGTTGTTCAACACCTTGAGCGAATGCCGATCACCGCCGGGAACCGGCCGGTGCGCCTCTCGCCGCGGTATGAAAAAAACCGGTCGGTGCGGCACTTCGTGCACATGCCGCTGGTGTGGATGTGTTCGGCCGGAACACCGGCCGCCATCAACTGGTCGCGGGTGACGGCCCAGAAATCGAAATAGACCGAATCGCGCCGGTAGCCCCACAGCTCCCGGGGAATCTCGTCG
>JBFYWS010000131.1:0-2556 GCA_041310935.1 Desulfobacteraceae bacterium
AAAGCGTACATCCCCTACAAAGGCTATTTCAGCTCGCCGTTCGCCCGCTGGCAGGGCAGCATGGCCAACGAGCACGCCATCGTTCTGGCCGCCGAGACCGCCAAGCGCTGGCTGGCGGAAAAGAACCTGGACCCGAAGGTTTTTGACTATGTGTACCTGGGGCTCACCGTTCACCAGCACCAGGGGTTCTACGGCGGCCCCTGGGCGGCCGCCTTGATGGGGGCGGCCGGGGTGCCCGGCCTGTGGGTCAGCCAGGCCTGCTCGACCTCCACCGTGGCTGTTTATTCCGCGGCCATGGGCGTCGAGGCCGGGCTTTTCAAAGCGCCCTTCTGCCTCATGACCGACCGCTGCTCCAACGGCCCGCACGCGATCTGGCCCAACCCCGGCGGCCCCGGCGGGCAGGTCATTTCCGAAAACTGGCTCATGGACAACTTCAACAAAGACCCCTGGGCCGGCCAGGCCATGATCAAGACCGCTGAAAACGTGGCCAAGGAGGAAGGCATCACGCGCAAGGAGTGCGACGAGGTCGCACTGCACCGCTACAAGCAATACCAGGATGGGCTTGCCAACGATCGCGAGTTCCAGAAACGCTACATGATCCCGGTCATGATCAAGCTCTCCAAGAAGCAGACCCTCATGCTCGATGCCGATGAGGGCATCATGGAGACCACGGCCGAGGGGTTGGCCGGCCTCCGGCCGGTGCTGCCGGAAGGTGTGCACACCTTCGGCGCCCAGACCCACCCCGCGGACGGAAACTGCGGCATCATCGTCGCGGCACGCGACCAGGCCAAGAAATTGAGCGCCGATCCCTCGGTGGAGATCCAGATCGTCTCCTACGGCTACGCCCGGGTCAAACCGGCCTTCATGGCCGCCGCGGTCTACCCCGCCGCCCAGATGGCGCTGGACGGCGCCAAGATTACGGCCAAGGAGGTCAAGGCGATCAAGACCCACAACCCCTTTGCCGCAAACGACGTGTTCCTGGCCAGAAAGCTCGGGGTCGACGTGATGAACGGGATGAACAACTACGGCTCGTCGCTGATCTTCGGCCATCCCCAGGGGCCGACCGCGGGCCGTCTGATCATCGAGGGGATCGAAGAAGTGGTGATGAAGGGCGGAGGCTATCTCCTCTTTGCGGGCTGTGCCGCCGGCGACACCGCGGCCGCCATGGTCCTTAAGATCAACTGACGCCGACTTCCGCCGTGTAGTTTGAACCTAAATTGAGCGATTCTGTCGATTCCCATCGGGCCTTTCCGCAAAGAACCAAAACCAGAATCGCTCAACTCAAGTTGAAAAAAGGCTGCCGGTTCATCGACCGGCAGCCTTTTTGGGTTGATTGCCGGCGCACTCGCCTGTATACCTTGCGTGTTCACGCATCGGAAACACCCCCGAGCGACCTATTTTTTCCAGGAAGGACATGATGAAAAACATTGCGCTGGCCGGCGGCCTGGCCGCTGTATCGCCATCCCGTATCCGGGAAATCGCCGATGTCGCCTTCGGCATGGACGGGGTCCTCAAGCTGCATTTCGGCGAGTCCAACCTGCCGACCCCGCCGTTCATCAAGGCGGCGGCCGTTCGCGCCCTGGACGAAGGCTTCACGTTCTACACCGAAAACGCCGGCCTTCCCGGCCTGCGCCAGGCGATTGCCGACAAATACAGGGAGCTTCACGGCGTAAACCTCGACCCGGCTACCGAGATCGCGGTCACGGCCTCCGGGGTCCAGGCTCTGAACGTCTCCATCCGCTGCACCCTGGACCCCGGCGATGAAGCCATCGTGCTGACGCCGAACTGGCCGAACGCCTCCGCGATCGTCGGCCTGTACGGCGGTTGTACCCGGGAGGTGCCCCTCGTCTGGCGCGACGGCCGCTATGGCCTCGACCTGCCCGCCCTGGAAGCGGCACTTTCGGCCCGCACACGGCTGCTGGTCTATGCCTCCCCTTCCAATCCTCTGGGGTGGGTGGCCCGGCCCGAGGAGCAGGCTCTGCTGCTCGACTTCTGCCGCCGACATGGGCTGTGGCTCCTGGCCGACGAGGTCTACGAGCGCATCTACTTTGCCGGAGCGGTGGCGCCCAGCATCCTGCGGGTGTGCTCCCGCGACGATGCGGTGATCGTGGTGCAGTCGTTCTCCAAGAGCTACTGCATGACCGGCTGGCGGTTGGGCTGGGTGGTCTCCCGGCGCGACCTGGTGCACAAGGCCGCCCAGTTGAACGAGTTCATCATCTCCCACGCGCCGTCCATGGTGCAGCGCGCCGGCGAAACAGCCCTGCGCGACGGCGAGGAGTTCGTGCGCACGATGGCCCAGGACCTCAAGTGCAGAGTGTGGTCCTGCTTTGAGTCCTTGAAAGGCATTCGCGGTGTTTCGGTCGCGCCGCCGGAGGGATCGTTCTACCTGTTCCCGCGCATCGATGGTCTTGCAGATTCTTACGCCTTCGCCCTGAAGCTATTGAGAGAAGAAAAAGTGGCCGTGGCCCCCGGCTCGGCGTTCGGCAACGGCGGCGAAGGCGCCATCCGGCTCTGCTGCGCGGCAGACGAGTCGATCCTCGAGCCGGCCATGGCGCG
>JBFYWS010000136.1:0-3593 GCA_041310935.1 Desulfobacteraceae bacterium
CGTCGAAGACGATGATGGTCAGGAGCACCTGGGTCGTCCCGCCCAGGAAGACCGGCTTCTTCAGGCGCAACAGCTCCGTGAAGGACAGTTCCATGCCGATGACGAAGAGCAGCAGGATGACCCCGATCTCGGCCAGCATCTCGACCTCGTGGGCCGCACCGACCAGCCCCAGGCCGTGGGGGCCGGCCACCACCCCGGTGATCAGAAACCCGATGATGGCCGGGATGCGGAAGCGGTGGCAGACGAGAATGACGCCGATGGAGAGGCCGAAGATGATCACGGCCTCTTTGAGGATCGGAATTTCCATGGGATGGTTCCTCCCCGTTTTTTTGTCAGCCCTTAAAAAACGACCAACGCGCCGAAGGCCGTAAATCCGGCTCCGAAGGAAAGCAGCAGACCGTTGTCGCCGGGTTTGGGACGACCTTCAGCGATGATCTTTCTAAGAACGAACATCACGGTCGGAGAGGACATGTTGCCATATTCGTGAAAAACATCGTAGGAAAAGCGCAGGGCGTCAGCGTTCAGTCCCAGCTTTTTGCCCACCTGTTTCAGGACCGATGTCCCTCCCGCGTGCACCGCCCACCAGTCGATCCGATCCGGCGCGAGGGCGTTGCGCGCCAATAGCCGCTCGGCGACTTGCATGATCGCGTTGGCGCCCAGGACCGGGACCCGGCTGCTGAGCACGTTGCGCAGCCGCCCGTGCTCGGTGCGATACTGGAGATGTTCACGATGGGCGGGAAAGACCCCGGACTCGAAGTCCACCAGTTGCGCCAACCCGCCGGCCGCGCCGTTTCCGTCGTTGCCCCCGCCGGTCACGACGGCCGCCGAAGCCCCGTCGCCGAAGATGCAGTTGCTGACGACCAGATCGGGCTCGGGGCCGAGGAAAATCGTGGCCGAACAGACTTCGACGGCTATGCTCAGGATCGGTTTTCCGATGCCCCGCGCCACGATCCCGGCCGCGCATTCGAGGTTGGGAAGCGCGGCGCCGCAGCCCATGCCCATCAGGTCCATGACTTTGACGCAGGGGTCCAGCCCGAGGTCTTCGGTCACGTAAGACGACAGGCCGGGGCAGAGGTAACCGGTGCAGGTGTTGACCACCACGCCGCCGATATCGGCGGGGGCGCAGCCGGCTTGGACCATGGCCGCGCGCGCCGCAAGGACCGCAATGCGCGTCCCGAATTTGCGGAAACGCGCCACCAGTCGATCCGGGTCGGTTTCCAGGATTTCCTCGGGACGATCGATTCCGAGATAGCGCCCCCGAACGGGACCTTCAAGCAGGATGCGCCGGAAGAGTTCACGCTCCCCGGCCGCCAGATCGAGATGCGCATCAAAGTAGTCGAAGGCTTCTTTCTGAGTCGCATACCAAGGCGGATTGGCGGTTGCAAGCGCCTGGATGATTATCCGCATGACGCCACCCCGATGAAGCGCACCACCGCCCGTATGCGAAAGAGCGGCGCGCTGCTGACGCTTACGGCAGCATTCTGGAGCCCCTCCAACAAATCCTTGAGCTCCGCTTCTCTGAACCCCTTCCGGATCGACAGCAACGCGTCGTGCCCGACTTCGAAGGGAAAAGCCGGCAGAAGGAGCCTGCAGGCGGCGTAGTTGGCAAGCGAGCGCTGGAGGTCATTGATCAGGAGGCTGCTGCGTACGAAACCCCGCAGCCGGCCGATGAGGCGCAGAATGTCGCTCTCCGCGAGATGGTGGAAAAACATCGACCCGACCGCGCAATCGTAGGGCGCCTCGGGCCGATGGCAAAAGATGTCGCCGCGAATCACCGTGATCGGCAGATCGGAACTGCGGCGCAGGCCGCGTCGGGCGATGCGCACGGCGTGTTCGCTGCTCTCGATGCAGGTGAAATGAACGGGGATACGCCTCCCGCGCGCCCATGCGCAAACGGCGATGGGGATGTCGCAACTCCCCGAACCCACATCCAGGATCCGCAACCTCCGGCCGCGCGGCGCGCGGGCCGCCTCCGCTGCGACAAAGCGCCTGACCGCCCGCACGCCGCCGAACCAGCGATTGACCACCGCCATGAACCGGAAGCTCTCTTCCGCCAGGTCCCGGTCAAATCCCGCCGCGTCCATCAACTCCGGTTCAGTCGCACGCTTTTTTAACACCCCACAAGCTCCCGTCCCGCATCGATCCTTCAATCCGGTCAAACTGTTGCATCGCGCGTCGCCTGAAGTCTTCGTCCACAGCAACGGCCCGTTCCGCGATTTCTTCGCAGTAGCGGCAGCGGCTGCATTCGAGTGTGGCGCAGTCCCGGCGCCTGAACCCCTCGATAAAGTCCGCCGGGATCCTCGCCGAATCTATTCGTATCGGACTTTCGCCCAGGGGGAAGAGCATCCCCTGGCTCCGCGCCAGACGGTGCAATTCCTTTACTTTGAAGGGACTCACCTGCAGCGGCCTCAAAAAATGTTTTGCAGCCCAGGCAAGCCCCTTCCGTGGCGTCTCCTTGAACCCGTAGGGCAGGATGATTTCCGCCAGATTGCCCTGAAAACTGCGTTCGCTGTAAGCTCTCACCCGCTTGAGGAGTTCCCCGGAGGGAATGTTCCTTTCGAGCAGCTTGAAGGTCCCAAACCCCAGCGCCTCGTATGCCGCTGTATCCTCCGGCCGGATCCAGGCCGCCTTGACGAACAGCGAGGGGTCTTCGAGCCTTGTGCGCGTGCAGCGCAGGAAACAATAATCGATGAAGAGCCGCCGCGAGCCGTCCGAGCCGTGCGCGAAGCCGTTCTGGTGATAGCTCTGCATGGGGCAGTTGGGCAGGCAGGGATGGTTGGCGATGAGCTGCAGTTCACAGCGCACGGCCGCTCTGATCGCGGCCAGGCGGCGGAAGTTGCGGTTGATCGAAAAACTCTCGAGGGTGATGGCGTCGGCGCCCAGATCCTCCCAAAACCGTGCCCGCCGCGGGGTGTCCACCTGGGCGTAAATGCCGACCTTGACGAAAAACTCGGGAAAGCGCGCCTTGATCGCCTCCAGCAGAAACGGCGTGGACACGGTCAGCCGCTTGACCCCCATCCGCCCAAGCCTTGCCAGCAGGCCCATCAATTTCTTCTGGAACCCCCGGCCCCATTCGCGGTTTCCCATGCACGCGCTGTTGAGCAGATAGTTGAACGCGATCCCGTTTTCGGCAAGCAGCGCGACGTACCTCGCCAGTTCTCTTTCCGAGAGCGATCCCCCCATGTAGCTCGGCCTGCCGCCACCCGTGAAGTCGCTGGGCAGCTTGCCGAAGACCTCTTCCACCGGGAAGCCTTTCAGTTGCGGGATCAACGCCCTGTCAAAGTTGGCCGCCAGGGAAAGTTTCATAAAGGATAGTCTCCTTCAAGCCCTTGGTTCGGTCGCAGGTCGCACTTTGCGGTATTCGACGGGGAACTCACCTCCGGCTCGGAGACGCTGAACACCCACCAGCGCGCGCCCTTGCGCCCGCCGCGGGCCTGTCTTTCGAAATAGAGCGTCATGGTGCCGCCCGAATCCGTGGCCACCTCGTACCAGTGTTTGCGGACATACCGCTCGGGGCTGCCGTGGCGGCATTTCCCGGTCTCACGCCAGGTGCGCAGCACCGCCGCAACGGTGACGGTTCGCTTCCGCCAGAC
>JBFYWS010000152.1:0-6405 GCA_041310935.1 Desulfobacteraceae bacterium
GGCCAGCAGCAACGCGTGGCGATCGCCCGCGGGCTTTGCATGCGGCCGAAGATCATGCTCTTCGACGAGCCCACCTCGGCGCTCGACCCGGAGATGATCAACGAGGTGCTGGAGGTCATGCGCAACCTGGCACGCGAGGGGATGACCATGATCGTGGTGACACACGAGATGGGATTTGCGCGCGAGGTCGCACACCGGGTGGCCTTCATGGACTTCGGCGAATTGATGGAGATCGCCCCCCCGCAGGAGTTCTTCGCCCATCCGAAAAGCGAGCGGACCAAGTTGTTTCTCAGCAAGATATTGACGCACTGAGCAAAACGAGTCTCGGTCTTCAGGTTTTAGCATACTCTATCTGCACATATGGCGAGACCATCAGTCGGCAGAGCGCCGGGTAGCCGAGTCGGAAAGAGACCCGGTCGCCGACGCTGGGGCAGGGGTCCATTTGCACCATGAGATGGTCGCTGGACGCATCCCGAACGTTCACGCCGGATTTCACGGGAAAAAGAAACTGCGGATCGGTGTCGATCTTTCCCAAAGCGAGAATCGCCTCGCCGGTCTGCCCCTGCTTGACTTCGATCACTTCCACCTGCAGGATAAACGTGTCGCGCTCAAACCCGTCGATGGTGATCGGGTCGAGGGAGGAGGAGAACCCGAGCAGAATCGCCGTTCCGATACGCAGGTGGTTGATGCCCGGGTTGGGATGCCCTTCCACCGCGAGGGTACGCAAGATGTTCGACGAGCCTCCGGACAGCACGGCAAGCGGTTTGCCCAACTCCGTTTCAACCTGCTGCGCCAGGCGAACCATCGTCTGCAAGCCGGGAAGGTGGAGCGCGCTGTCGCTCGCCAGATGAAAATAGGCACCGATCCCCTTAAGCTTAATTCCCGGAAGCGTTTGCACCTTGCGGCAGGCCGACGGGATCTTTTCCGGAGGCAGGCCTTCCCGGCCGGTGTGGAGGTCCACCATGAGGATCACGCCGTGGATCTTGCGGTGCATCCGCGCTTCGATCGAGAGGGCCTCCACGATGACCTCATCGGAATTCAGGCTGGCGTCGGCCAACTCCACGGTACGCGCGACGTCGCTGGGACCAGGAGACCGCAACAGGGTGATGGGAGCCTGAATCCCGTCCGCCCGCAGGCGGGCAATGTTGTCAAGCCGTGAGTCGGCCAGGCTCTCGATGCCACCGGTGAGCATGGCCTTGGCCACTTTAGGGATGCCGGCCGCCCCCTTGGTCACCCCCATGACCTCGAATCCATGCGCACGGCCGATCTCGAGAGCCCGGCGGGCATTTTGGGTAATTTTTTCAAGATCGATCCGCAGCCGGGGATTGGACATGTTCTTTTTCCTCCCTCCTGAAGGCCTGGTGCCTGTTTCTTAACACCCAGTTAGTGGGCTTCCTAAAGTTTACCAAATAATATCCGGCCAATAAAGTACTGTTGGATTTCAGAATAAAGTTGATGATAGGATGATGCCAAAATTGAGTGAAAGGGTTGCAATGGCTTCTGCGATCGTCACTGGGTATCAAGCGATCCCGGTTCTCTTCGAAAACGACAATATCATCGCCGTGGACAAGCCGGAGAAACTCGCCTCCATTCCCGAACGCAACCGAGAGAAAGTTTCCCTGCTCAAAATCCTGTCCGAAACACTGGAGCGCAAACTGTATACCGTCCACCGCCTGGACAAGCAGGTGAGCGGGGTGATCCTGTTTGCGAAGACCCCCGAGGCGCACCGCCAGCTGAACCTGATGTTCGAACACCGCCAGGTTCACAAGACCTACATGACCCTGGTCCACGGGGAAATCGCCGGAGAACGCGGTGTGATCGACAAACCGCTGCGTTGCTTCGGCTCGGGCCGGATGGGGGAGGATATAGAGCGAGGCAAACCGTGCCGGACCGAGTTCTGTGTGCTTGAGCGCATGCCGGGGTATACCTTGGTGCAGGTCCACCCGGTTACCGGCCGCAAGCACCAGATTCGCGCCCACTTCTTCGGCATCGGCCACCCGGTCGTGGGGGATACTCTGTACGGAGACAAGTCACTTCAGAAAACGTTTCCACGGCTGATGCTGCATTCGTTAGAAATCGAATTCATAGAGTGGACAGCCCAAAAAATTAATATCGCCTCCAAAATCCCTTCTTCTTTTTCCTCTGTTATCGACAGGATCCGTGAATAGAGCTTTTTATCTAATCTAAACCAAAAATTTGGCCGATATCGCAGATGGAAGCGGTTGGATCGAGCCGTCCGGCTTTCTGATTGCCCCGCTGCCACCATGCCAGCCTTGAGAATGGCTCGGCGGTGTAACCGGATCACAAATAACTGTTTCATCAATAAGAAGGCTTCTGCCTTAAATCAGAAATTAAAACTTCTCTATGCGCTTCAACACCGCAGACAACCTTTAATTCAAAAGCGGCTTCAACCCCATTGCACCTGTTATAGAATGCTGCTGACAGAGGACAAGACATGGTACCATCAACGGTTAGGGAGTTTGCCTCAATAAAGGCAATCAAATTGCCCACTCTGCCGGGCATCGCCATAAAAATCATCGAGGTGATGCAGCGTGAAAGCCCTAACAGAAAGGAAATAGCCGAGATAATCTCGTGCGACCCTTCCTTGAGCGCAAAGATTTTGCAGACCGTTAACTCGCCGTATTATGGGTTGCCAACTAAAATTGGTGAAATCAATCAGGCGATGGCCTTCATTGGCCTGAACGCCGTAAAGAATCTTGCTTTAGGCTTTTCACTGATCAAGTCGTTCCAACTTAAAAAACGGGTATCCTTTGACTACGGCCAGTTTTGGAAGGATTCACTTATAGGGGCGGTCGCAGCAAAAGCCATTGCAGACAGAGTTAATAGACATCTCGCCGATGATGCATTCTTTTTGGGGCTTTTGCAGAATATCGGAAGTTTGATCATGGCCGAATCCTTTCCGGAGAAATACGGCACTGTAATCAGCCGGATGAAAGCCGAATCAATTTCTTTGCATCAGGCTGAATACGACGAGTTCGGTTTTGATCACAGTGAAGTCGGCGAGAACTCTTCCAAGTATTGGGGCTTGCCCGATTCAATTTCCCTGCCGATAGGGCTCCATCACTGCCCGGAAAGGATAGAATCTACTTCAGGGGAGATTGAATGCCGGGGAAAAATCCTCTGTCTATCTTCTCTGTACATCGATATTTTTAAAATTAAGAAATCGGAAGACCCCTGCTCCCTGATTGACGGGCTTATCAACAAATATGGTTATTCCGAACTACTTGATAAGACAACAATAGTTGAAAAAATAGGCGAGGGGACAAAATTAATTTTCCCGATCTTTGAAATCGCTGTCGATGAAAGAAAACACTTCCAAATCATCGAGACGGCAAAAAACGAGCTGAGCAAGCTATCAACAAGCCTGATTGAACAGATTCACATCCAAGAGAAAAGCTTGCAGACCCTCAAGAATCAGGTGGTTCGGGACAGCATGACCGAGCTGTATAACCATGAACATTTCTTGCAGCTCCTGCGCGAGGAGGTCGAACGGGCCACCAGGTATAAAACTCCGCTATCCCTTATTTTAGCCGATATCGACCATTTCAAATTGGTAAATGACTTTTATGGCCATCTGGCAGGCGATTTTGTCCTGAAATATATCGCGCTTAACCTTCAGAGCCTGTCGCGTGAGTCGGATCACATAGCCCGTTATGGCGGTGAGGAGTTCGCCATCATCCTGCCGTCGACGCCACTCGATGGGGCGCAGTTGTTTGGGGAGAGACTTAGAAAGGCGATCAGTTCGACCAAAATCAATTATAACGGCAAATCCATCGGCATAACCATGAGTTTTGGTATTGTTTCACTGGAAAATAATTTAAGGCCTGATGTGGAAGGCCTTATCAAAATGGCCGATGAAGCTCTTTATGAGGCTAAGAATTCCGGCAGAAACAAATGCTGCTGTTACCAGGGAATCATACCCGATCATGCGCTGCATTCCGTATTAGTCATCGATGATGAAGAGGCTCTATTGATAACGGTCACCAAGATGCTGAGCCGCCTGGGGTTTGATGCAAGATCCGCTAAAAACGGCCAAGAGGCCATTGACCATTTTTCTATTCACCATGAAAGAATCGATACGGTATTGCTGGATATAGTTATGCCCGGAATGAGTACCAAGGAAATTATAAAAACAATAAGAAAAATACGACCTGAAACCAGAGTTCTCTTGGCAAGCGGATTAGGAGTTGATCAGATTGAAAAAGACCTCATAAAAGAAAGCGACGGCTTTCTTTCAAAGCCATTTTTGATGAGCGAACTATCGCAAGAGATTGCCAAAAACCAAAAGAAATCATATCTGAAATCGAAAATCGAAAAGGGTAAGCGGGTGTCAACGGCATCTTGATCGCAGCGAAAAGGTGTTTCACAAGCCGTTAGCATAGAAAAATTACTCACGGTGCCGATTTTTAACGGATGGGTCACTTTCGTCTAAAGGTTGGCGGAGGTTAAGCCGATAACCATTGGTAGAAAATCAGATCGCGATGAATTGAACCTGAAAGAATGCAAATTGACGCGGGAAAGCTGAAAAAATGCTCACCGAAAAAGAATCCATTATAGACCGCCGTGTCAGCCTCGACCGCCGCCGCAGCGGCAATTCGCCGATGACCATCGTGAGGCGGGTCCTCGACACCAGCGAAGCCTGCCGCTACCTGCGTATCTCGCGGCCCACTTTCCTGAAGTGTATTGCCGCCGGCAAGATTCGAGCGAAGAAAATCGGCCGCGGCTGGAAGGTGCTGGAGACCGAGCTCGAGCGCTACCTGCTGGCGCAACAGTGACGTCATTGCCCCGTACCGGACAGTCGTAGCCGGCCTGATTTGAATTTTTCTATCGGCCCCGACGTCAACGCCGCTCGCCCCCCCCGACCCGTGTGAGCCTCTCACCAAGAATCTGCAGGGCTTCTTCGCCGTCTGCAACCGCCAGGCCATCCGACGTGTAATTTCTCTTGTTTCGCGCGCAAGCGTAAAGGTATAGTAGGGGCTCAGCCAAGGGGTTTTCGACTTCAACTCGATGAGGAGAACGATGCCAATGCCGGACATCTACGAAAAACTGCGGACACACCTGGACAGCTTGCCGGCCGGGTTCCCGGCCACCGAATCCGGGGTCGAGCTGCGCATTCTGAAGCGCCTGTTCACACCCGAAGAGGCCGGACTCGCCCTGCATGTGGCCATGAAGCTCGAACCGGCCGCCGTCATTGCCGGCCGCGCAGGCCTGCCGGAAGAGGTGACCGACACACGCCTGAAGCAGATGTCCCGCAAGGGGCTGATATTCAGCATCGAGGCGCCGGACCGGCCGCATGTCTATATGGCCGCCCAGTTCGTGATCGGCATCTGGGAATACCACGTGAACGACCTGGACCCGGAATTCGTCCGGGACATGGACGAGTACCTCCCGATATTGTCCCGCACGGCCTTCAGCCGCGTGCCGCAGCTTCGCACGATTCCGGTCGGCAAAAGCATCAGTGCCGGCATGGAAGTGCTGCCCTACGAGCAGGCCGAGGAGATCGTCCGCAAGCAGACGACGTTTCTGGTGGCCCCCTGCATCTGCCGCCGCGAACACCAGCTGAAAGGCGCCGGCTGCGAGAAGCTGATGGAAGCCTGTCTGGTTTTCGGGTGGGGCGCCGAATACTACGCGCGCAATGGTCTGGGGCGGTTCATCACCCTGGAAGAGACCCTGGAGATCCTGAAGATGGCCGAAGAGCAGGGGCTGGTGCTCCAACCGAGCAACTCCCAGGACATCGTCAACATCTGCTGCTGCTGCGGGGACTGCTGCCAGGTGCTGAAGCACCTGAAAACCCAGCCGGTGCCGGCGGCCGCCGTGGCCTCGCCGTTCGTGGCCGCGCTCGACCCGGAACTTTGCACCGGCTGCGGGACCTGCCAGGACCGCTGTCAGATGGATGCCCTGACCATGGCGGATGCCCTGGCCGTCCTCGACACCGACCGCTGCATCGGCTGCGGGCTGTGCGTCACCACCTGCCCGAGCGGCGCGCTCAGCCTGCAGCGCAAGCCGCCGGAACGCCAGCCGGCAACCCCCAAAAACCCGCGCGAAGCCTTGATTCTCAGGGCTAAGGCACGCATGGCGCCGGCGAAATAGCGCATACAGCAAATCTAAAAACGACAAAAGGAGCGCGGCCGCTCATCGAGATTGCGCTCCTTAGTTTTTGTGGGAGCGGCATCTTGCCGCGATCATCGTGGCTGGAAGCCACTCCCACAGAAAACCAGATTTACAATGCGGAACAAGAAAAAATCCATATCCGGCTTATTTACAGAGCCGGGTAGCTCATCTTGTCGGGAATAACTCCACGCACACCGCCAAGCGGGTGGGGTGTGTCGCCATCCCGGCGCGGGATGAGGTGGATGTGGGCGTGAAAGACGGTCTGCCCCGCGG
>JBFYWS010000169.1:0-3661 GCA_041310935.1 Desulfobacteraceae bacterium
CGGAAGAGCATTTTTTCCTCGGGCACATAGACGATCCCCAGCCGCACGATCTCTTCGGTGCGCAGGCGTTGAATTTCACGTCCTGCAAACAGAATTTGCCCCTCAAAGGCGCGTTGGGCGCCCATGACGGCCCGCAGGATGGTCGATTTGCCGGCGCCGTTGGAGCCGACCACGCATACGGTCTCGCCGGCGTTCACGGCGAGCGATACCCCGTGGAGCACCGGCAGCCCGGAGTATCGCACTTTGATGTCCTTGATTTCGAGCAGGGGGACACGCATGGGACGCTGTCAGCCTCCGATTTCTGCGGCGTGTTCGCGGACGTAGCGCTCCCCGAGATAGGCTTTGATCACCTGGGGGTCGCGGGCGATGTCCTTTGGAAGGCCCTCGGCGATCTTCCGGCCGTAGTCGAGCACGATGACGCGGTGGCTGATGTTCATGACCAACTCCATCACGTGCTCGATCAGCATGACCGTCACCCCGAGTTCGGCGTGAATGCGGCGGATGCCGGCCATGGTGGCCTCGATTTCGCTGGGGTTCAGCCCGGCCGCCACCTCGTCGAGCAGCAGCAGCTTGGGGTCCGTGCCGAGGGCCGTGGCCATGGTCACGCGCTTCTGCGCCGCCACCGGAAGCTCGCTCACCAGCTGGTGCCGAAACTCCTTCAGTCCCATTTGGTCGAGGATCCCGTCGGCCTTGGACTTGGCGCTCGAGCGCGAGTGGGTGTGCATGAAGCAGCCCACCAGGACGTTTTCCCCCACCGTGAGATCGCCGGCGGCGGTGTAGACCTGGAAGGTGCGGGCGAGTCCTCTGCGCGCCATCGCGTGGGCCGGCAAGCCGGTGACGTCTTGTCCGTCGAAAACGATGCGGCCCGACGTGGGCGGGAACATGCCGGCGATGCAATTGAAGCACGTGGTCTTGCCGGCGCCGTTGGGGCCGATGAGCCCCAGCAGCTCGCCCTTCTCGATGGCAAAGGAGACATCGTCGTTGGCCTTGAGACCACCGAAGGCCTTGACCAGATGGTGCACTTCCAGGAGGGCCATCAGCTGCGCCTCCTGCGGCGGATTCTTTCGACGATGCCCCAGAGGCCACGCGGTTCGAAGGCCGAGATGATCATGATGATGACGCCGTAAATGATGAGATCGATGCCCAGGAGGCCGGCGGCCGCCCCCAGCCACTCCTTGAGGTAGCTCTTGAGCGGGATCAGCACCCCGGCACCGATGACGGGGCCCCAGAGCGATCCGGCCCCCCCGAGCATGGCCATCAGGGCAATCAGGATCGAGATGTCCAGGCTCATGGTGTCTTCGGGCTCGATGTTCTTGATGTAGACGGCGTGGAAGGAGCCGACGACACTCACGAAAGCGGTGGCGATGGCGTAGGTCTTGATCTTCGCCCAGTGCACGTTGATGCCGAGGGATCGTGCCACCTCCTCGTTGTCTTTGATGGAGCGCAGCTGGTAGCCGAGGCGGGACTTGCTGAACCAGTTCATGTAGAGCAGGCCGACGATGAAAAAGGCGAAGATGATGTAGTAATAGTAGATGTCCTCTTTGAAAATGAGCCGCCAAAAATCGGGGGGGTGATATTTGTAAGGCAGGATCCCGAGCCCGCGTGCGGCGCCGACAAACTTCCATACTTCGAAGAGGTCCTTGAGCACCAGGGAGGTGGCGATGGTGGCGATGGCGAAGTAGTGGCCCTTCAGCTTGAAGAGCGGGTACCCGATGATGAAAGACCAGCCGATGGAGAGGACGGCGCCGATCGGCATCGAGACCCAGAACGGGATGTCCCAGCGCAGCAGGCAGACCATGGTCGTGTAGGCGCCGATACCGACATATTGCGCTTTTCCCAGATCGACCTGGCCGCCGTAGCCGCCGATGGTGTTCCAGCCCATGCCGTAGAGGGAGAAGATGAAGAACTGGATCATGGTGGCCATGGCGAAGGCGGAGTGCGGGAAGAACGGAAAGCAGAACAGAAAGACCAGCACCGCCAGAGCGACCCCGAGGTCGATCTTCGGGAAATCGGAGACGTCGAGGGCGTTTCTTATTGCTTCCATCCGAACAAACCCCTCGGGCTGATCAGCATGATCACAAAATAGGCCACGTAGATCCAGGTGTACTTGAACGAGGTCATGGGGACTTCGGCCATCCAGTCGATCGCGAATGTAATCTGGAAGAAATCCCAGAAGCCGGGGATCTCCATGATCAGGCCGACGACCAGGCCCGCAAAGAAGGCTCCCGGCACGCTGCCGAAACCGCCCAAGGCCACCACGGTGAAGGCGATCATGGTGAAGATCAGGCCCACGTAGGGGGTCACCGACCAGAAATTCACGATAAGGGCCCCGGCGATGGTGACCGTCGCCCCGCCGATGCCCCAGGCGAGCATGTTCATGCGCTCCGTCGGGATGCCCATGTAACGTGCGCCCTGGCGGTTCAGGGCGGTCGCCGTGAGGGCTTTGCCGATCTTGGTGCGGTTCATGAGAAGCCACACCGCGCCGAAGGAGAGGATCGACAGCACGGCCGTGGCGAGCTTGGTGGCCGAGAGGATGATGCCCATGCCGATGTCGAAGCTCTTGCCCACGAGCAGCCCGTGGTGCAGGGCCCGGTCCTCGGAGCCGAAGAAGAGCAGCGCCAGGTTGCGCAGCACCAGCATGAGGCCGAAGGTTCCGAGAAGCTGGGCGATCATGGGGCCGCGCAGCAGATACTTGATGAACCCGCTGTAGCAGAGGAGGCCGAGCACGAAACCGACGGCGGCGGCAACGGGCAGGCAGAAGAGCGGGTCCATGCCCGTGGCCTGGGCCGTCAAAAGCCCCGTGTACATGCCGATCATCAGGAACTCGCCGTGGGCAAAGTTGACGATGTCCATCACCCCGAAGATGATGGTTAGGCCCAGGGCCACCAGGGCGAGAACCATGCCGATCAGCACCCCCGACACGATGGATGGGAAAAGGATATCCATAACGAACGCAACTCCCCGCTCGGATAAAAACCGCCCAACCCACCGCTGCGGTTGACTGGTTGCAGCGGCGGGTCGGGTGTTCGGGTGCTATTCTTCAACTCAGCAGGCCACGGCCTTCGGCGCGGTTCTTCAACTCCCTGCTAAAACTTCGGGAAAGGATAAATCATGTTGGCCGTGGCCAGGTTGAAGGGGTAGACGATCTCGAGGTCGATCTTGCCGTCGGCGCCCTTCTGGTATTGTCCGATGAGGCCGGAGCCCAGGATGTTCTGGCCGATGTCCTCACCGGTGGTGGCGAACTTGATGCCCTGCCAGGGGACCACCAGCTCCGCGCCGGCGATCTCGATGGCGTTGGCGGCCTTCTGGATCTCCTCCGGCTTGAGGGATCCGGCCTTCTCCAGCACGTGAACCCAGGCCTGCAGGCCGGTGAAGGCCCGAGCGGAGGCGCCGCTCAGATCGTTGCCGGTCTTGGCCTTGTACATGGCGTTGACCTTGGCGGCGACCGGCTTCACTTGTCCCACCTTGGGGATGAACACGGTGCGGGTCAGGACGCCGATCGTGGTCTCCCCCAGTGTGTTCACGAACTCCGGCACCTCAAACCCGGCGTTCTGGCCCCACAGAATCCTGGGCTGGGCTTTCTGGTCCTTGAGCGATTTCATCATGAGAATGGAGTCCGAGCCATAGGAGGCGAACAGCATGGCATCGGGCTTCACGGCGG
>JBFYWS010000191.1:0-5511 GCA_041310935.1 Desulfobacteraceae bacterium
GACGGCATGCCGAAACTGCGGGTGAACTCCCTCTTCAAGCGCTCCGTCAGCCGCGGCCGGCGCATGACGAACGAGGCGGAAGATTACATCCACGACAAAATGCGCTCGGCGGCCTGGCTGATCAAAAGCATCCACCAGCGCCAGAAGACCATCTACAAGGTCATGGAGAGCATCCTGCGCTACCAGCGGGAGTTTTTCGAAAAGGGCGTCACCCACCTGAAACCAATGGTCCTCCGGGACGTGGCCCAGGACATCGGGATGCACGAGTCCACGATCAGCCGGGTCACGACCAACAAGTACGCCCACACCCCCCAGGGGATCTTCGAACTGAAGTACTTTTTCAACAGCTCCATCCGGCGCGACGAGGGCGGGGCCATCGCCTCCGCGAGCGTCATGGAGAAAATTCGGCAGATCATCGCCTCCGAGGACCACCGGCGGCCGCACAGCGACGACAAGATCGCCCATATTCTCAAGCAGGAAGACATCACCATCGCCCGCCGGACCGTAGCAAAATACCGCGAGATGATGCGAGTGCTGCCGTCCAACAAACGCAAAGAAATTTAGGAGGGTTTTTATGCAGACATCGGTGACATTCAAGAATCTCGAGCCTTCCGAACATCTCAAGGCATACGTGAGCGACAAACTCAACCGCTTCGATAAACTGCTCGACAACCCGGCCGAGGCCGATGTCACCCTGCTGGTGGAAAAACACCGCCACATCGCGGAGATCAACATCACCGGGGACCGGCTTACCATCAACGGCACGGAAGAAACCGGGGACATGTACTCCGCCATCGACATGGTCCTCGACAAGCTTGAAAAGCAGATCAAGCGCAGCAAACAGAAGATCCGCGAGCGCCGCGCCAGCGCCAAGGGCCAGACTCGCACCATCCGGGAAGAGCCGGGGCCGGAGGAGGAATTCGTTCGGGAGATCAAAATCCAGAACCTGGAATACAAGCCCATGGACGTGGAGGAGGCCGTGCTCCAGATGGACCTCACCGAGGAAAGCTTCCTGGTCTTCACCAATTCTCGATCCGAGCACATCAACGTGCTGTACCGGCGCAAGGACGGCCACTACGGACTGATTCAACCGCGCAGCTGACAGCCGGAAGGCCGATACGGCGCCACCACCTCTCGCGGGCGGAAGTGGGCGACATGAAAATATTGGATGCGCTTCAGATCGAAGCGATACTGCCGGATTTGAAATCCAGGACCAAAACCGAGGTCCTGGAGGAATTGGCCGCACCGGTCGCGCACCTGGCGAAAATCAATCGGAACGATCTGGTCCGGGTCCTCCTGGAGCGGGAGCGGCTGGGTAGCACCGGAATCGGCCTCGGCATCGGCATTCCGCACGGGAAGTTGAAAAACATCGACACCCTCTACATCGGTTTCGGATTAAGCCGTCCAGGGGTCGACTTCGAATCCCTGGACGGGCAGCCGACCCACCTTTTCTTCCTGTTGGTGACCCCGGAAAACTCCATGGGCCTGCACCTGAAGCTGCTGGCCCGCATTTCTCGCATCCTCAAGAACGAGCCGTTCAGACAACGGCTGATGCAGGCTCGCACCCGCGAAGATATTTTCAACATCATCACGGAGGAGGACGAGGAATTCTGAACACGCAGCGGGCTGATGATCTGACGTGAAAGACCTACCCATCATCATCGTCACCGGCCTGTCGGGCTCGGGCAAGAGTTCCGCCATAGCCGCACTGGCGGACGTGGGCTTCTACTGTGTCGACAACATGCCGGTCGATCTGCTGCCCAAATTTCTGGAGCTGCCGATCGAGAGCGGCTCGGGCATGGCAGGACTTGCTTTCGTCATGGACCTGCGAGAGAAGAGCTTCCTCGCAAAGCACGACCCCGTGCTGAGCGGCCTGCGGCAGAAGGGATTCAGCTTCGAGATCCTTTTTTTGGAAGCCGACGAAAAGGTGCTGGTTCAGCGCTACAGCGCGACCCGCCGCCAGCATCCGTTGGCCCAGGGCAAAGGCCTGCTCGACGCCATCCAGTTGGAGCGGCAGATGCTTCAGCCGCTGCGGGATGCCGCCGACCGCATCATCGATTCGACCCAGCTCAACGTGCACGAGCTGAAGGCGCAGGTCCTCGAGATCGCCCAGGCGCGCCGCGGGCTGGCGCCCATGCAGGTCAACATCCTGTCCTTCGGATTCAAATACGGCATTCCGCCGGATGCCGACCTCGTCGTGGACGTGCGCTTCCTGCCCAACCCGTACTTTGTGCCCGACCTGAAGCACTTGGACGGCGAAGCCCGCGAAATCCAGGATTTCATTTTCGGTGCCCCCGAGGCGCGCGAGTTCATCGCCAGGTACACCGAACTGATCGACTATCTGCTCCCCCTGTACGAACGGGAGGGCAAGGCGAACGTGAGCATTGCCGTGGGTTGCACCGGCGGCCGGCACCGCTCGGTGGCGATCGCCCGGACAATCTACGATCGGCTCGCCAAGGGGCGCCGCGGCGTGGGGCTGATTCACCGCGACATCCGGCAGCCGATATGATATAAAAACTCAGGTGGATAGACTGAAGGCTGAAGACTGAAGGAAACGACAGGCGCAATCACAATCAGCCTTCAGCCGAAACACCTGAGCAGTTAATTTTATTCGATATCAGGCACCCGGCGGGGTTGTGACCTAAGCCGGTTGAAAGGACACCATGATCGGCATCGTCGTCGTCACTCACAGCCAACTGGGGGAAGCCCTCATCGAAGCCGCCGAGTTCATCGTGGGCAGCCGGCCGGAGGGGGTTGTTTCCGTCTCGATTGACCTTAATCAAAACGTCGACAAGCTCAGGGAGAAGGTCGTCGCCGGCATAAAGAAAGCCGGCCGTGAAGAGGGCATTCTCATTCTGACCGACATGTTCGGCGGAACCCCTTCAAACATCAGCTATTCATTCCTGGAAGAGGGCCGGGTGGAGGTGCTCTCCGGGGTCAATCTGCCGATCCTGGTCCAGGCGTTGAACTCCCGCGCCAAGATGGGGTTGAGCGAGCTGGCCGCCAGCCTCGAAACTTTCGGCCGGAAAAGCATCACGTTGGCGAGCGGAATATTGAAGGGAAACAAGCGAAGCGGCGCATGACGCAGTGGAACCTCAGCGCCCTGAGCCCCGTGGACATCGACCCGATAGTGGAGATCGAGAGCCGATCGTTCGGCTGGCCCTGGGGCCGGTTGTCGTTCGAGAGCGAGGCGGACAGCCCGGGCGCCGGCAGCTGGGTGGTCAGGACGCCGGGTCCCACGGGCGTTGAGCAGGTCGTGGCCTATATTTTTTTCCGGCTCATCGCCGACGAGGTGCATATTTTCCGCATCGCGGTGGCCCCCGATTGGCGCCGCCGGGGAATCGGGGCACGGCTCGTCGCCGAGTGCCTGGACTCGGCCATTCGGCGCGGCGCGCGGGTGGCGCTGCTCGAGGTGCGGCCGTCGAGCACGGAGGCCCTCGCGCTCTATCGCAAGTTCGGCTTCCGGGTCGTTGCCACCCGCCCAGGCTACTATTCAGACAGTGGTGAGGATGCCCTCATTCTACAAAAAGAAATAAAGGAGGAGAGTCTATGACAGTCAAGATCGGCATCAATGGGTTTGGACGGATCGGTCGCCTGCTGTTCCGGGCGGCATTGAAAAACCCCGAGGTGAGTGTCGTCGCCATCAACGACCTCACCAACTCGGAAACGATGGCCCACCTGCTGAAATACGACTCCGTGCACGGTACGCTTTCCGTCACCGTGGCCGCCAAGGGCGACGGCATCGAGGTCGGGGGCAAAACGGTGGCCATTCGGTCGGTGAAAGACCCGGAAAAGATCGACTGGAAAGATCTCGGAGTCGACGTCGTCGCCGAGTGCACCGGCTTCTTCACCAAGCGCGAAGATGCGGCCAAGCATCTCACCGCCGGCGCCCGCAAGGTGGTCATCTCCGCGCCGGCCACCAACCCGGACATCACCATCGTCATGGGGGTGAACTCCCACCGCTATGACCCGAAGCAGCACCACATCGTCTCCAATGCCTCCTGCACCACCAACTGTCTCGCGCCGGTTGCCAAGGTCCTGCACGAGAACTTCAAAATCAAGCACGGCCTGATGACCACGGTGCATTCGTACACCGGCGATCAGCGGCTGCTCGATTTCCCGCACAAGGATCTGCGCCGGGCGCGCTCCGCCGCCCTGTCCATGGTCCCCACCACCACGGGTGCGGCCAAGGCGGTGGGCCTGGTCCTTCCCGAGCTCGCCGGCAAGCTCAACGGCCTGGCCGTGCGCGTACCCACCCCGAATGTCTCCCTCGTGGACCTCGTGGTGGCGATCGAGAAGACCGGTGTCACCGTGTCCGAAGTCAACGCGGCCTTGAAAGAGGCCTCGGAGAAGGCGCTCGCCGGCATCCTGGGGTACAGTGAGGCCCCGCTCGTGTCCGCCGATTTCAACGGCTGCCCCCTCTCCTCGATTGTCGATGCCCCCAACACCTACGTCATCGACAACATGGTCAAGGTGCTCGCCTGGTACGACAATGAAACCGGCTACTCCACCCGCATGGTGGACCTGGCCGCGATGATGGGGGCGAAACTGTAATTTCAAATCGGTGAAGGAGCTAATGCCATGGCAGCCCGCCGCCCTTTAATCGCCGGCAACTGGAAGATGTACAAGACCTCCGCCGAAGCCGCCGACTTCGCCCGGAGGTTTGTGCCGCTCGTCTCCGGGGTCGCTGACCGGGACATCATGATCGCACCGGCCTTCACGGCTCTCGAGACCGTGGCCGGCATCCTGAAGGCAACCAATGTCGCCCTGGGGGCTCAGAACCTGTTCTGGGAAGCCGAAGGCGCCTTCACGGCCGAGATCTCGCCCAAGATGCTGGCCGCCGCCGGCTGCCGTTACGTCATCATCGGCCACTCCGAACGCCGGCAGCTCTTCGGGGAAACCGATGACACCGTCAACCGCCGGGTCCGTGCGGCCCTGTCGGTCGGTCTGATACCGGTCATGTGCGTGGGCGAGACCGAAAAAGAACGCGACGCCGGTCAGACGCTTTCTGTGCTTGACAAACAAGTCCGAAACGGGTTAAAAAATTTAGTTGCGAACGAACTGGGCACACTGGTCATCGCCTACGAGCCCGTCTGGGCCATCGGCACCGGCAAAACCGCCACCAAGGAACAGGCCCAAACGGCCCATCAGTTCATACGGTCCCTGGTCTCGAATCTGTTCCCGGCCGGGCTGGCCGCCGCCATGCGTATTCTTTACGGCGGCAGCGTCAAACCCGAGAACATCTCCGAGCTCATGGCCATGGATGACATCGACGGTGCCTTGGTGGGGGGTGCCAGCCTGAACCCGGAATCGTTCGGCAAGATCGTTTGCTATTAGAAGTGGTTTCAAAACCACTTATAGAAAGGTTTATCATAAGCCCATGACGATTATACTGATCATCATTCATGTGATCGTGTGCCTCGCGCTCATCCTGATCGTGCTCCTCCAGACCGGGAAGGGTGCGGACATCGGCGCTGCGTTCGGCGGCGGGTCCAGCAACACGCTTTTCGG
>JBFYWS010000197.1:0-3209 GCA_041310935.1 Desulfobacteraceae bacterium
CCGTTCATGTAGCAGTTGGACACCGGGGTCGCGATCCAGTCGATGTTCAGCCCCACCAGGTTGAGCAGCTCCCGGCCCATGATGGTGATCTCGGCCGTATCGATGCCGTAGGGGCAGAACACCGAGCAGCGCCGGCACTCGGAGCACTGGAACAGGTAGTACCACCACTCCTTCAGGACATCGAGGGTGAGAGGCCGGGCGCCGTTGGCCTTGCCGAGGAGCTTGCCCATGCGGGTGAAGTCGTTACGGTAGACCGAGCGCAGGAGCTCCGCCCGCAGGACCGGCATGTTCTTGGGGTCGCCGGTGCCGATGAAGTAGTGACACTTGTCGGCACAGGCGCCGCAGCGCACGCAGATGTCCATGAACACCTTGAGGGAGCGGAAGCGTTCCAGGCGCTCCTTGAACCCCTCGTGGATGATCTGCTGCCAGTTCTCCGGCAGCTTCCAGTCCGCGTCGGTGGGGTTCCAGGGCCGCGCGTTGGGCAGCCCCAGGTTGGCGACACTCTTGGGGTTGGAGGCGTAGCAGTACATCCCCTTGCGGATGTCGACGGGGGTGTCCATCCAGTCCGTCTGCGGCGGCTGGTAGTCGATCCGGTCTATCAGTTCTTGGGGTTTGATCAGTTTGTCAGCCATGACTTACTCCTTCTCCGCTGCTTCCGCTGAGGCTTCAAGCGGTTTGTCCACCGGCAGTCCGGCTTCGACCATCTTTTCACGGAACTCTTCTTCGTACTCCTCGTAGGTGTGGACATTCACCGGGTAGTTCCAGGGATTGACGTGCCGATAGGCGCGGGTGCTGGCGAGCATGTTGCGGGTGGGGCTCAGGAACACGCCCGCCAGGTGCATCAGCTTGCTGAAGGGGAAATAGGCGAGCAGCACGCTGACAAAAAACAGGTGGATGTAGAAAATGGCGCCGATGCCCTCCGGGACGGTGGGGTGAAACGTCACCAGCCCGATGGTCAGCTGCTTGGCCGCGTTGATGTCGATCTTGGTGACGTAGCGCATCATGATCCCCGTAAAGGTAATCCCGAAGATCAAGAGCAGCGGGAAGAAATCCGATGCGAGCGAGATGTAGCGCACCGAGGGGATCACGATCCGGCGAATCGCCAGGTAGACGACGGCCGCCAGCAGGACGAACCCGGAGAGGTACACCGCCGGCAGGCCGAACTGAAACTGGGGATAGATGATCTCGATCCGGAAAAAGCTGTCGACGTTTTCAAGCAGTTGCACGCACCAGGGCACGGGCTCGGTGAAGAAGCGCGTGTGGCGCAGGATCACCGTGAGAAACGCGTAGTGGAACGCGAGTGCCCCCACCCACAGGAAGATCTCCAGCTGGTAGGAGAGCTTGCCCCCGCTCAGCTTCATGCGGGTGTTGCGGAAGAGCGAGCGGAAGGTCAGGATCTCGAGCGCCATGCGCACCAAGAGCTCGAACCGGCTGTCCGGGCTGTCGAACTTCGCATGCCGGATCCACGGAAAGGATTTGGCCTGCCCGCCGGTCGTGGGGATGGCAAACGGCACGGCCGAACGCGACCACCCCATGACCCTGCGGACGAAGCCGGTGGCAAAGACCAGGACCGCCAGGTAGGGGATGACCACCCCGAAGACCCACTGCAGGCCGAGGGAGACCCCACCCCAGGCAATCAGGAACAGACCGAAAACGGCGATGAAGGAGACCATGTACTTTTTGTTCATCGATCAACACCTCGCGAAAATCTGCGCTTCACCGGCCAAAAGGGCCGTCCTGAAGCGCGGTGGAATGTAGTTGACCTTGCATCACTCACGCCTGCGGCTCTTCGCCGGCGGGCTCTGCGACCAGCCCGGCCCGCTTGAACGCCCGAAAAGTGCGGTTGCGCATTTCGTTCGCCTTGAGCTCGAACACCTGCTCCCGGCAGCCCAGATAAATTTCGAACGCCGCAAGGCAGACCCGGTCGATGCGTGCCTCGAACTCGAAAAACTGCCGGGCCATTCCGGCATCCTGCAGTTCCCTGTCAAACATGTCGCGCAGGATCTGCTTCAGCGCGAAGATGAACGCGGTGGCCTGGGCCGGGGATAGACTCTGAACGGCCCGGATCCGCATGATGGGATCCAGGCTGGCGGCGATTGCCTCGCCGTTCATATCCCCCAGCAGCTGGTCCAGCAGGGTCTCGATCCCCTTGCGGGTGCTGCTTCCCACGGGGTTGGCAAATTGATCTTGCTGGCTCTTGAGGAAGGCGGCCGTGTCGGGCGCGTAGGTGTGAACGGTAGAATCAAACCATTTGGCAATGATTGCGGAGCGCTTCTTACGAATGAGACTGAGCAAAACCTCTGCCATAGGGCTGACGCTATCCTGTTCCTCGCAATCAAAGTGAAATTATCGGCAAAAAACAGTGGGAAATTTTTATTAAACGAGTTGCCGCTCCGTGTCAAGCACAAATGGGGCTGCCATCACCGCTATCGGCTCAAGCCGATTGACTGGCAGGCGAATCTATATAAAATGGTGCTTGAAGATACGCAAATTTGCACACCGCGTAACTCAGGGAAATAGACTGAAGGCTGAAGGCTCTCAGAAACAAACCACACGCAATCATATAAAACCAAAATCGTAATAATTCGTGGACAGCTGGTTGTGTCATGGATGATCATAGTTGCCCATCAGTCTTCAGCCTTCAGCCTAAACACCTGAGCAGTTACCAAACCGCGGGAGTTTTGATGCATGCTTGACGCCTTTTTCTTCTTCATCGCCGGAATCTCACCCAAGGTCAAGGTCCTGGATGAGAAGCCCCGGAGCTGCCCGGTCTGCGGCCTGCACCAGGCCTATTACAAGCGCGTGGACCATTACCTGAGCGTCTTTTTCATCCCCATCTTCAAAGTCAAGACCGGAGAGCCGGTCATCAGGTGCGACCGGTGCGAGCGGACCGTCTCCCAGTCCGGCCCTGAACCGGCAGCCCCGTTACATGGGAAGATAAAAGCCTGCCGCTTCTGCCGCAAGGACCTGCAATCTGATTACACGTTTTGCCCGCACTGCGGCAGAAGGCTTTAGCCGGCGGTAATTGAAATAGGGTTGGCCCATTGCCGGTCAGCCCGGTTGGGAAAGGCAGCCCCTTGCAAATCGACAAATCCGGCCCTCTTCATGAGCTTGTCCACCCGGAGCGCCACGTGGTCCTCGTGGCGCCCGAAATCCACTGGAACACCGGGAACATCGGCCGCACCTGCCTGGCCGCGGACGCTCGCCTG
>JBFYWS010000218.1:0-3590 GCA_041310935.1 Desulfobacteraceae bacterium
TGGAATCGCTCAACTTAGGTAAAACTTTTTGCGGTTCAAAATGCCGGCGGCAGTTGATTGCCCGGAGCAATAATTCTTGCTAAGACCTTCCCCTTCCGCGGTTGATCCTTATATTCAACCAATTTTAAAACTCTGCACCGCGCGCACCTGCGCCAAAAAATTATGAATAAGGGGGCCTGCCATGACATCCGTTCAAAAGGTTTTCACGTCCGTGTGGATCACCGGCGTCTTTGCCCTGTTCGCTTTCGGCTGCTCCGGCCTGCAACATTCCAGTTCAACCTCACCCCGGGATCGCCTGGCCGATGCCTATGGCATCAAGGATTTCAACCAGGTGGAGGAACTGCGCTACACCTTCAACGTGAAGGTCGGCGACAAGGTCACCAGCCGCAGCTGGTCCTGGGAGCCGCAAATAGACCGCGTCACGTTCAAGGGCACGGCCGAGCAGGGGGGGACTGTAAGCTATGAGCGCTCCGTCCTGACCCGCCAGCCGACCGAGCAGGTCAAAAAGATCGATCCCCAATTCGTCAACGACAATTACTGGTTGATCTTCCCCTTGCGCCTCTACTGGGACCAGTCGGCAACGGTCACCGCCGACGATGCACCGGCGAGCCTGCCCATCGGAACCGGCAAAGCCCGGCGCATCGTCGTCAGCTACCCGACGAGCGAGGGCTACACCCCGGGCGACGTCTACGAGCTCTTTGTCGACGATTCGGACCGGATCGTGCAGTGGGTCTACCGCAAGGGCGGCGACCCCAAGCCGACGCGGATCACCACCTGGGAGGATT
Source organism: Desulfobacteraceae bacterium (assembly GCA_041310935.1). GTDB lineage: Bacteria > Desulfobacterota > Desulfobacteria > Desulfobacterales > SpSt-501 > SpSt-501. The sequence continues at coordinate 786 of JBFYWS010000218.1, forward strand.
ACCGCAAGGTCGGGCCGTTGAAACCATCCCTGAACCATCAGGGCCCGGACGCCAGCTTCCGCGTGTGGTTCACCGACGTGGCCGTTCGGCTAGTGGGAAAGACAGACTGGGTCCCGGCCAGATAGTAAGGATCGCATATTTGTATTGACGCGAACACCCCCTCACCCTGCCCCTCCCCCAGGAGTGGGGGAGAAAATTAAGGAGAGGGGGCCGTTCGCGGTCGATGCTATTTCATGACGATTAATAATTGTGAACCCGCACAAAACCTTTTAAGGAGTGAATTGCCGATGATCACCCATGTGGTCCTGATGAAGTTTAAACCCGGAGTCGGCGAGGCGGAGATCCGCGAACTCGAGCAACGCCTCGATGAGCTCCCGAACAAGATCATGGACATCAAGATGTACGAGTTCGGCCGGGACGTCGTCCGTTCGGAGCGCTCTTACGATTTCAGCCTGGTGTCGCTCTTTGCCAACCTCCCGGCGCTGGAGCGTTACCAGAAGCACCCGGACCACCTGCCGGTGGCGGAGAAGATCAAGGCCATGTGCGACAGTCTGATCACCGCCGATTTTTACGGGTCGGATTCCGCTGCCACGGAAGCGGGCACTCCGGAATGGGAGCGAGACCCTTTTGAGCGGCTCAAGCTCTGAATCGCTGGGAACGGCCGGCCCTCCGCCGACCGGGGAGAGTACCGCTTGAAAAAAGGATTCGCACTGATTTTGCTTGTGCTGACAGCCGCCGGCTGTTTTGCCGCGTCCGGGCAAGAGCCCGCCGGAAAAATCGACTGGGTCAAAAATTACCCCGACGGGTTGCGCCTGGCCCGGGAATCGGGAAAACCCGCCCTGGTCTATTTCACGGCCGATTGGTGTGGACCGTGTGTGGAGCTGAAAAAATACGTTTGGTCGGACAAGCGGGTCATCGAGGCCTCGAAACAGCTGGTCAACATCTACGTGGATGTGGACCAGGACACCGAAACCTTTGCCGCGTACAAGGTACGGGGCATCCCCGCTATTTTCTTCCTCTCCCCCGCGGGCGAGATCGTCATGAAATTTGCGGGAGACCGCAGCGCGGCGAACTTTGCGAAGCAGATGAGTTCGGTGGCGGCTAAATACCCCAAGGGCCGATAAATTTAATGTTGAGGTTTTCGCCCCATTGTAATATCATGAAACTTAATTAAATTCGGCACTTCATGGGTGTCTGCCGCCGAGACGGGCGCCACGCGACGACCCGGGTTTCCGATTGAAACGGATGCTCGGCGGTCATCGCCAGCATAAGCGGGCATGTTCCTCTTCTTATGAGCACAATCGAAAATTTCGACCTGCAGAGCCATATCAGCGCCTCCGTCATCTCGACGTTCGACACCATGCTCTCGCTGGAAATCAAGCCGGTCGACGTGGATCCACCGCCCGGAAGCGGCATCCCGCGCATGGTGGGGACTCTCAATTTCGCCGGCAACGTCAGCGGCATTTTCAACGTCCAGACGACCATCGATTTCGGGCGCCTGATGGCATCCAGCCTGCTCGGAATGGAACCCGAGGCGGTGGACCCCAAAAGCGACATCCGGGACCTGCTCGCCGAAGTCACCAACATCGTCGGCGGCAACCTCAAATCCTCCCTCAACGACGCAGGCCACGCCTGTATTCTTTCGACACCGTCCATCACCTACGGCACCGACTTCAGCATCAAATCCCTGAGCATGGACCGCTTCGCGCGGTTCGTTTTCCAGCATGCCGAGCACGTGCTGATCGTCGAGGTTGGACTGAAAGCGGTGGCGGGCGCCGACGGCATCGATCTGAGCTCGCCGGACGCGATGAGCCGCCTGCCGGATGTGGACATCGAAAAACTCAATGCCCTGGATTACAAGACCCGACTCTCCACGGCGGCGGCGAACGTGTTCGACACCATGCTGTCGCTCACGCTGGAGCCCGTGAATGCCGTGACGTCATCCAGCCTCACCGGAATCCGTGACGTCTCCTCGGTGTGTTTTGCCGGCGATGCCACCGGCGTCGTCAGCGTGCATGTCCCCGAGGACCTTGCGCGCATCATGGCGGCGAGCATGCTGGGCATGGAGCCGGAGGAGATCGAAGGGCATGCCGAAATCCAAGACCTTCTCGGCGAACTCGCCAACATCGTCGGCGGCAACCTAAAATCCGCCCTGACGGACGCCGGACTGCGCTGCGCCCTTTCCACGCCGTCCTTCACCACCGGGTCGGACTTCATGATCGAATCGCTCAGCCTCGAACTTTACGAGCGCTACGCCTTCCAGTGCCAAGGCCGGGCGGTGTTCCTGGAAATGGGCATCAAGATATCCGACCTGGTGAAAACCGCTGCCCAGGCGGGCAAGGACATCCACTACGCGGTCGTGGACCCCCAGAGCGATGGCGGCGAAAAACCGCAGGCGCAGGATAAAAACCCCGCCTCGGCGGCACCGTCGCAGACCCCTGCGGAGGTCAAGCGGTCGAGACCCTCCGCTCCGCCGCGCCCCGCCGCGCAAACTCCCACGCCGTCTCCGGCCGCACCCGGCACGGCCGAGCCTGCCCCCGCGCCGGAGGATTTCGGCCTCGAAATCCTGCTCGACATCCCGGTGGAGCTCACGGTGGAGCTGGGCCGCACAAAGATCCCGATCCAGGATCTTCTGAGGCTCGGCCCCGGGGCGCCGGTCAAACTTGCCAAGCTCGAAGGCGAGCCGGTCGACATCCTGGCCAATGACGTCCTGATCGCCCGCGGCGAAGTGGTGGTCCGCAGCGAGAAATACGGCATCCGCATCACCGAGATCACGAGCCGGATGGACCGCTTGAAGGGACTGCG
>JBFYWS010000230.1:0-4010 GCA_041310935.1 Desulfobacteraceae bacterium
CTGCTGAGCCAGGCGACGTTCCGACCCCACATCGAAGACGGGCGCCCGGCCGGGATCTCCATCACCGGGATCAAACCCAACGCCATCTTCCGCAAGCTGCGCCTGCGCAACGGGGACGTGATCACCGGCGTCAACAACCAGTCCATCTCCTCGGTGGATGACGCCATGAAAGTGTTCGGCACCCTTTCCACGGACGGGCCGATCCAGGTCCAAGTCAAGCGCCGGGGGCGCGAGGAGACGCTTGAGTACAAGATCGATTAAGCCGTTGTCAAGACAAGAACGGTAGCCGTGCCATACCGTAACGGCATAAGGGGCCGTAAAGAAATAGTAATAAGGTTATTTCTTAACGGCCCCTAACCGCGGCCATGCCGCACCGGGAGTGGATATGAACACGCAGTCCAACAAGGACCGACACGTAGCGGGATTAGCCGCCCTGGCGTTGGGGGCCCTACTGTGGGTCGCCAGCGCGGTGGCCCAGCCGGCAGCCCCCGGCGCACCGGAGGGGAAGCCGGGCGAGCAGTTCGTCTCGATCGACTTCAACAACGTCGACATCAGCCTGTTCATCAAGTTCATGAGCGAGCTGACGGGGACGAACTTCGTGGTCGACAACGCCGTCAAAGGCAAGGTCACCATCATCTCGCCGGCGCGCATCTCCCTGGACGAAGCCTACAGGGTGTTCGAGTCTGTACTGGAGGTGAACGGGTTTACCACGGTGAGAGCCGGCGAGATCGTGAAAATCATCCCGGCCCCCGAGGCGCGCACCAAGAACATCCAGACCCTGCTCGAACTCGAAAGGGCCAACCCCGAGGACAAGGTCGTCACCCAGCTCATTCCCCTGAAGTACGCCGACCCGGAGGAGGTCAAGCGGCTCTTCACCCCCCTGGTCTCCAAGAACAGCATCATCCTGGGATATGCGCCGGCCAATACCCTGATCATCACCGACATGCAGTCGAACATCCAGCGCCTGGCCAAAATCCTGAAGCAGATCGACCAGCCCGGGACCGGCCAGCAGATCTCAGTCCTCCCGCTGCAGAACGCGGACGCTGCCAAGCTGGTGACCCTGCTGACCAACCTTTTTAAAACCACTGCCGCTCCCAGGCCTCAGGCGGGAGCGACCGCCGACAAGCAGCCGGTCATCGTGGCCGACGAACGCACGAACACGGTCGTCATCCTGGCGAGCGATGGGGACACCCTGCGGATCAGGAATCTCATTGCCCTCATCGACAAGGAGACTCCGCGCGGCCGAGGCCGGATCAACGTCTACTACTGCGAGCACGCCTCGGCCGAGGATCTCGCCAAGGTACTGCAGGAGATCCCCTCCCAGCAGGGCGCCGCGGGGTCGACGGGGGGCGCGGGAGGTGCCGGCACCGGTGCTTCGGCGAAGGCTCCGACCGCCGTCGTGCTCGGCAAGGTCCAGATCAACGCCGACAAGGCCACCAACAGTCTAATCGTCATGGCCGACAAGGAGGATTACGAGGTCGTGGAGGCGGTGATCAAGAAGCTCGACATCCCCCGCTCCATGGTCTACATCGAGTCGCTGATCATGGAGGTCAACGCTCAAAAGAGCCTGGACATCGGGATTCGGTGGCAGCTCTTCGAGGACACCCGCATCAACAACAATCGGGCGGCCTACGGCGGCGGTTTCAGCGGCACCTCCACCGCCGCGTCCGCCATCAGCGGCCTGGTGAACCCCACCGGGCTCGCCCTGGGCATGCTGACCGAGCCGTTCACGATCGGCGGGGTCACGGTCTCCAACATCACCGCCATCATCAACGCGGTCAAGACCGACGACGATTTCCGCATCCTGTCCACCCCGCAGATTCTGACCACGGACAACGAGGAAGCGCGCATCACCGTGGGCGAAAACCGCCCATTCCAGACCCGCGCCACCACCGACGTCTCCGGCGGCACCTTTGAGTCCTTCGAGTACCGGGACGTCGGCAAGATCCTGAAAATCACCCCGCACGTCAGCGAGGGCCGCAACGTGCGCTTGAAGCTATCGCTGGAGGTAACCAGCCTGGACCGGGTTGCCACCGCGACCACCGGCCTCACGTCCACCCGGCCGGTCACCCAGAAACGCACGATCGACACCACCGTGCTGGTCCAGGACAACCACACGATCGTGATCGGCGGGCTGATCGACGACAGCAGAAACACCAACGAAACCAAGGTACCGGGCCTGGGCGACCTCCCCCTCCTGGGGTGGCTGTTCAAAACCCAGAGCAAGGGCGACCAGAAGACCAACCTGTATATCTTTCTGACCCCCCGGGTCATCAAGAGCCCGGCCGAGGCCGACCGGATCCTCTCCGAAAAAAGACCGGCACCCGACAATATCCCCGCCATGGTGAAAGAGGGCGAGATCACTCTCGAAAACCCCAGCGAAGCAGCGCGCCCCAGCCCATGAACCAGATGACCGACATACTGACGACGCGTTTCGGCGTGGATGCGGAGGCGCTCTCCGCCGCCGAGCGGCTCAAGGGGGAGAAGGGCGGCCAGCTCGGCGAAATCCTGGTGCAGCAGAAGGCCATCTCCGAGGCCCAGCTGCTCGAGGCCCTGAGCGCCCAGTTCGAGATCCCCTTCTGGCCCAAGCTCCCGCTCAACGACATCGACACCGACGTGCTGGCCAACGTGCCGATCCAGTTCCTGAAAAAGCACTGGATCGTGCCGCTGAACTGCCGCAAACCGTTGACCGCCCTGGATTGCGGGCTGAGCGCCCTGGACCTTACCGACCCGAATAACCCTGTGTGCGAGTCCGGCTGCGTGATCGCCATGCGCGACCCGCTGGAGTTCCAGGCGCTCGACGACCTGGTGCGGCTGTTGAACACCCCCGATTACCGCCTGGTCCTGTCGACCCGGGAGACCATCCTGTCGGCCATCAACCTGCAGTACGACCTGCGCCGCGATTCAGCCGCACAGCTGGTCCAGGACATGGAGGAGAACGGCAGCAGCATCCTCCACGAGATCGAGGAGACCGCCGACCTGCTCGATGACACGAGCGAGGCGCCGATCATCAAGCTGGTCAACCACATCATCTCGCAGTCCATCAAGGCACGCGCGAGCGACATCCATTTCGAACCCTACCAGAACAGCTTCACGGTGCGCTACCGGGTGGACGGGATTCTCTACGACCTGCTCACCCCGCCCAAGTGGATCCAACCCGCTCTCCTCTCCCGGGTCAAGGTCATGTCCAAGATGAACATCGCCGAGAAGCGTCTGCCCCAGGACGGCCGGTTCGACGTGCGCGTGGGGGACCAGGACATCGACGTGCGTGTCTCGACCATCCCGACCTCCTTCGGCGAGCGGCTGGTGCTGCGGCTGTTGAACAAATCCGGCTCCATGCTGGAGATGCGGGACATCGGGCTCGCGCCCCAACGCATGCAGATGGTGCAGAATCTGGTAAGCTCGCCGAACGGCATCGTCCTGGTCACCGGTCCGACCGGCAGCGGCAAGACCACAACGCTGTATGCGATCCTGACCTCCATCAACAAGCCGGGCATCAACATCATCACCATCGAAGACCCCATCGAGTACCAGATCAAGGGCATCAGCCAGATCCAGGTCAACCCGAAGATCGACCTCACCTTTGCGCGCGGCCTGCGCTCCATCGTCCGCCAGGACCCGGACGTGATCCTGATCGGCGAAATTCGCGACAAGGAGACCGCCGAAATCGCCGTCCAGTCGGCCTTGACCGGTCACCTCGTCTTCTCGACCCTGCACACCAACGACTCGCCCAGCGCGATCACCCGGCTGGTGGACATCGGGGTGGAGCCCTTCCTGATCTCCTCCTCGGTCCTCGCCGTGCTGGCCCAGCGGCTGGTGCGGGTGCTCTGCAAAGACTGCAAACAGCCCTATGTGCCGAAACCGGTCTATCTGGAGAGCATCGGCGTCAGCCCGCAGCAGTTCGCGGCCAAGCCCATCTACAAGGCGCTCGGCTGCGAGAAGTGCTTTCAGACCGGCTACCGCGGCCGGATCGCCATTTTCGAGATCATGCTGATGAGCGAGGAGTTGAA
>JBFYWS010000252.1:0-4530 GCA_041310935.1 Desulfobacteraceae bacterium
TCCGGCAGCCGGCTCCGGGCCAGCTTGACGGCCTCGGCCACACTGGCATCGATCTGTTGCTGCACGTCCCCGTCACGGGACCAGCCTATGGCCATGATGAGCTCCTGTGGAAATAGTCACCAATGGAATTACTGCGAATATACTAATGCCGCTTCGCATAACATGCAAAACCGGGTCAAGGCGCATCATGCCCCATCCCTCGATCTTCATGCTGATTTTGAACACCACGATTTTTATTTCTTAACGATTTCAAGCTACTACGAGACACAAAAAACCCCTTGGCACTACCATCCGGTATTTTACCCTGTCATTGCACGGCGCGGATCGTGGGCGGAAGCACGCCGACCTGGAGGGTGCGTCGACCTGACGCAACACAGTCTCCACCCTCGTTTTGCCCTGTAACCTATTGATGTAAAATAAGAAATGACGCCTGCCGACATGGGCAACGTCAGATTAGAAAGGAAGCGTTTTTCTCCCCCGATTTCCTTGTGCCGGACGAGGGGTAACGGGTTTGCAGTTCAGCCGGAAACCGGAAATCGCGCTCTAACTTCCCCGCCTTTTTGCCATCCGAAACCAGCCCCACCGACATCGTTTCGTTGTATTTTGACCCGATCCGTGGCATGGATTGCCGGCCGCTATTCGGTTCTGTTTGCCGGGAGACCGAAATCGGGTCGATATTAGGGGTTCGGAAACATATGCGCCTGCGAAACACTATTCAAATCAAGAGGATATGACTCCTGTGCAGCATCGTGGGTTGGGCATGAAATTCAAACTTTTCTTCGTTCTTTTCACCTTTCGTCGCGTCACATCACCCCCAAAATCCATCCCTCGACTTGCGCGACATGGTATTCGCCTGGAAGCATGTCCGGCTTGAGAAATTTACCGAGGCTGCCATCCGTATCAACCTGCCGCAACCAGGCGGCAGCAACGTAGGCATCGTGCTGGTCGGGCGTGCGGCCCGCCCGTGGAGTGCTCTTGCTCCACAGCGATGGGTAAACCTCCACCAGCGCGGATTTCCCGGACGGGATATCCCAGCCGTCGAAGGGCCAGAAGTGAACCCGGTCTCCAAGCTGATTGCGCAGGTAGCGGAGCCAGGGCAGCCCGGCGTGGGTTGATTTGGCCACTGAACCAGGCACGTCAAAGTGAAAGACCGACTTGGCCCCGGCTCGCTCCTCGGTTATCCGTCGCCAGCGGGCGCTGCCTGAACGGGCATCGCCTTCGCCCCGTGAACCGTGGCGAATGAAATCAACGTAGGTGTGTTCGGCATCGGTCGGCCAGTGTTTCTGGAAATCGTCGAGGAAAGTCGGCCAGGCTGGCTCCAGCCAATGAACCTCGAAATACCGCAGGGGAAAGGAAAAACCGTGGTCAATGCCAACGATGGTGGGCACATCCCCGGATAACTGCTCCGCCAGCCATTCCACCAGGCCGCGCCGAGTCCAGTACTTGCGCGGGCTGGGCGGCGGTTCCACCTCCACCGGCACAGACTCGCGGTTGGCCTCGTAAACCCGAAGCCCCTTCAGACTGGAATCCGGGGTTTCCGCGCCGGAGTAGTCGATGCCGATATAGCGTTGGAAGGCAGGATGCGTCATAAACTCTCTTTCAGAAATCTACGTGGTCGGTTACTTGGTCGGGACTTGATCGTTGCGCCAGTGCATGTCGCAAGCCGTGTCACGAGTTTGTCGCAAGTTTCACCCCCCAAGTCACACCTCAAGTCGATCCCATCTCAATATGGGTCGGGTTGCTGCCGACGGCAGTTATCCGAAATTTCCGGATAACTGCATCTTCATCCGATTCCTGGTGATGTCTGCCGCTTTTCCTCCTGACGAACCGTTAAGCATTGCTTAACAGTTGCGGTCTCAGTTCTCTAAAACCTGAACTATCCAGAATTCCCGGACAGTTGCCACACCGAGGCCATCCGTACCAGCTATTCGAAAAATTCGAATAGCTGCGTTGTCACCCGATATTCACCGGCACCGATATTTTGTCGCAAGCCGTGTCGTGAGCCTGTCACAAGTTTTGTCGCGAGTCTGTCGCAAGTTATCCACCGCCGTGCTGGGCCATCACCTGGCGGCCCTTGTCTGTCAGCCGGTATTTCTGTTTGCTGCTGCGCGGCTTGTCAGGGATGGTCATTTCAATCAGTCCGGCATCCAGAGCTGGGAGCAGATAGGCCTTGCGGAAATGTTCATCGTCTTTCAACCCGAGCGCCTCTTTGAGCTGTTGCCGGGTCATCACTCCGGCAAAAACTGAGAGTAGTCGGACTTCCGGGGTAACTTCCAGTGCGACTTCCGGGGTCGACGAGCTCACGGTATCCAGGATCATCCGCAACATGAAGGCGATGAACGGGGCGGAATCGGTCTTTTTGGTGCTTTCCTGAATAGCCTGGTAGTACTCGGCTTGGTGCTCGAAAATCAGGCTTTCCACCGGGATATCGGCGAACAGGGGATTCCAGCGGGCCAGAATCAGGCTCTGCCACAGCCGCCCCATGCGGCCGTTGCCGTCGGCGAAGGGGTGGATGAATTCGAATTCGTAGTGAAAGACCGAACTGGCGATGAGCGGGTGCGCGTCGGTGTTGGCCAGCCAGCCGAATAGGTCTCCCATCAATTGCGGCACTCGGTCGGCGGGCGGGGCCATGTGAATCACCTGTTGGCCCGCCATCACCCCCACGCCGCCATGTCGATACAGCCCCGCCTCGTCAATCAGACCGGTCATCAGAATCCGGTGCGCTTCCAGCAGATCCTTTTCGTGCTCTGGCTTCCAGCTGTCGAACCGGTCGTAGGCGGCCAAGGCGTTTTTCACCTCCTGCACCTCGCGGGGCGGGGCGATCACCCGCTTGCCCTCCAGAATCGCGGTGATCTGCGCCTCGCTCAGGGTGTTGCCCTCGATGGCCAGCGAGCCGTGAATGGTGCGGATACGGTTGATGCGCCGCAGCCGCAAGGCTCTCGCCTGATCGGTGAGCACGGTCAGCCGCCCGATGGCCTCGCTGATCGCGGCGACCCGATTTAGTATCTCGGGGGTTATGGTGTAGGGTGGCTGATATTTCATCTTGTCTCCCTTTCGCATCACGTCTTCGGATAGACAATGCTGTATTTCGAGCCACCCAGCCGGTCATAAACCTGGCTACCCAGCCATTTGGAAACCACATCCTGGAGTTCCGGCTTGCTCATGTAGTCGGTAAACAGCTCCTCGTTAAGTTCCATGCGTTCGATAAACAGAGACTCCAGCACCTGGCGGAAGACCAGCTGGAACTTGTCGAGGGAGTTCACTTCGGCGGCTTTGCGCAAGGATTCGTTCTGGCTTGCTGCCTCGGCGATCTGATCGAAGAAAAGCTGATCCGCTTCGCTCAACTCGGCACCGAAACGCTCGTTGATGATGTCGATTAGGCGGGAGAGCGTTACGTATTCTTCCCGAACCTCGCCAGTGCCAACCTCACGCGGCCCATCGAGCGGCGTGGCGTACCCCTCGGCCAGGTTGATCGAACCTTCGCTGATCTTCTGCAGCCGGTAGTAGTCAAGCTCCACCTCCTCATCGAACTGGTATCCCGGCCCGGTCTTGCGCTTGGGCAGTTTCAAGGCCAGGTGGCGCAGATAGGTAAAGAGCTTCTCCAGATCGCTGTCCTGATAGGGAATGACCTGACTCAAAAAGCTGTAGAGATTGCGAAACGCCTGGGTCTTGCCGCGCCACAGCTCGGCCTTTTTCTCTTCATCATTTTGCAGCTGAGCAAAGCGGGCCACCGCCTTATCAAGCAGGGCGTTCATGTTCTTGTGGTCGGCCGGGCTTTGGCGGCGCTTGGGCGCAAAGAAGATGCGCGAGAATTCGTCAACCTCGTCTTGCAGGTAGATGCCTGACCCGTCCAGGTCGGCCATTACCTCATACAGCCGATCTGGATCGACTTCCTCGCCCATGACCGAACCGTCGTAATACTGTCGAAACGCCTCCTGAATCTCGTCAGGGTCGTTGACGAAATCGAGCACAAAGGTGTCGTCCTTCAGCGGATGGGTGCGGTTCAGGCGCGAGAGGGTCTGCACCGCCTGAATTCCGGCCAACCGCTTGTCCACGTACATGGTGTGCAACAGCGGCTGGTCAAAGCCGGTCTGGTATTTCTCCGCCACCAGCAGTACCCGATAATCGGGTTTGGCGAAGGTCTCGGGCAGCTCCTTTTCCTTCAAGCCGTTATTCATCTCGACTTCGGTGTAGGTCTTCTCGGGCACCTTGTCGTCTTCCACCGTACCGGAAAAGGCCACCAGACTCTTGATGGGATAACCCTTCTCGCTGATATAGCGGTCGAACTCCTGCTTGTAGCGCACTGCCTCCAACCGCGAACCGGTGACCACCATCGCCTTGGCGTGGCCGCCGATCTTGTGGCGGGTATGCTGCTGGAAGTGTTCGACCATCACTTCGGTTTTCTGGCCGATGTTGTGCGGATGCAGACGCATGAAGCGCGCCAGCGCCCGGGCCGCCTTCTTGCGCTCGACGTTGGGGTCGTCCTCGGCTTTCTTGATCAGCTTGTAGTAGGTCTTGTAGCTGACGTAG
>JBFYWS010000274.1:0-2730 GCA_041310935.1 Desulfobacteraceae bacterium
ATGCAGAAGGCTGCGGCCCATTGCGCGGCAGATCCCGGGTGCGCGCTGCTGGCCTACGGCGCCGAGCAGGGCGATGGACATTTTCGGCTGGCCCTGTCCAGGTTTCTTGAGGGGATCTACGGCATGCCGGTCGACCCGGCCCATCTGCTCGTCACCAACGGGGCCTCCCAGGCCATCGATCTGATCTGCACGCTCTTCAGCAAGGCGGGAGACACGATCTTCGTCGAGGAGCCGACCTACTTCCTGGCACGCAAGATCTTTGCCGACCACCACCTGAAGCCGGTGGCCCTGCCGATGGACGCGGACGGGCTGATCATCGCCGCCGTGGAAGCGGAGCTCAAGCGCACGCGGCCGGCATTTCTTTACACCATCCCGACCTACCACAACCCGACCAGCGCCTGCCTTTCCGACGCCCGGCGTAAACAGCTGGCCGGGTTGTGCCGGAGGTACGACATCCTGGTAGTGGCCGACGAGGTCTACCACCCGCTCTCCTACGCCTCGGTCCTGCCGACCCCGCTCGCGGCCTTCTGCACCTCGGCTAATGTCATCTCGCTTGGGTCGTTTTCCAAGATCCTGGCGCCCGGTCTGCGCCTGGGCTGGCTGCAGGCCGCGCCTGAGGTGATCGAACGCATCGTCCGGTGCGGGCTGCTCGACAGCGGCGGCGGGCTCAACCCCTTCACCTCCGGGGTCGTACGCAGCGCCATGGAACTGGGGCTGATGGATGAGAACCTCGCGCTTCTCAAGAAGACCTATTCCCACCGAATGCAATCCATGTGCGCCGCGCTGCGCAGCAAGCTGCCGGCAGCGGTCCAATTCACCGAGCCCGCCGGCGGGTTTTTCATCTGGCTCTCCCTGCCTGAAGGCAGGGACACGCTTGATCTCTTGGCAAAGGCCAAGTTGCGCAACGTGGAGTTCATGCCGGGCCCGAAGTTCTCCAGCCGGCAGGGGTTGAAAAATTGTCTGCGCCTCAGCTTCGCGTATTACGATACGCCGGACCTTCTGAAGGGGATCGAACGGCTTGCCGCTGTTATCGATGAATGACAAGCCGCCTCATCCGGTGGCGGCTGGTGCGGTTGGGAGGATGATGACTTTTCGGGCTCTCTTGGCGGCTGCCCTGCTTTTCTTGGCAAGCATTCCTGCAACCGGTGGCGAAGCGGTCATCACTTCAATCTCGTCAGGTGAATGCACCTTGCGCCTGGAGGCGGCCGAGAACTGGCCGGCCCTGCGGCTGCGTGCCGGCCACCCGAATTACACGCCGTGCTTCATCGACAAGGCCTCCGTGACCCAAGTCCTGTCGGAGGCCTTCGCGAAACCCTACCCCGAATTGGCTTCCCGGGCATTCACCTCGCTTGCGATCGGCCGGCTCATCGATTACCCGTGGCTCGTTCAATTCCTGGCCCTGCGCGCCGCCCGCGACCCGGGATGGGATTCTGCCGCGGGAAAACCGGTCAAGGTCCACATCAACCGCTACGTGGCCGATGTTCTATCATCCCCGGAGATCGTCCTGGAAATCGAGGCCCCTTTGCGCGAACAGCGCTACCGGATTACCGGTGTGTCGGTTGAAAAAGTCCTGGTCGGCGGCTTCGAGAACGTGCCGCAGTTGGAGGGGCCCCGGCGCAAGGGCAAGATCCCCTTTGACGCCCAGGTGTGGTTCCGCTTGGAGCGCTTCTAGCAGGGTGTTGAAAGACAAGCATCAGGCCGTCAGCCAAGGCGTGCGGCGTTTTGGAAAGCGCAGCATATTCGGCCATATGTGAGCATTTACAAAAGCCGCACAACGCCGGATCACGGCCTCAGGCGCGGTTTTTCAACACCCTGCTCTCAGCCGATGTTGCCTGCGACTGTCGATTGGCGGGACAACTCATCGAGGGCGTTTTCCGTGACCCGGAAAATGGTCCAGTCATCCAGCGGGCGGGCACCGAGCTTCTTGTAAAAAGAGATGGCCGGCTCGTTCCAGTCCAGTACGGCCCACTCCAGGCGGCCGCAGCCGCGCTCCTTCGCCAGCCGGGCCACGTAGGAGAGCAGGGCCCGGCCGATGCCTTTTTCGCGCCAGGCCGGTTCGATGTAGAGGTCTTCGATGTAGATCCCGGGCAGTCCCAGGAAGGTCGAAAAGCTCTGGAAAAAGAGGGCGAACCCCACAGAAGTGCCGTCAGCTTCGGCGATGACGACCTCCGCGGCGGGGCGAGCTCCGAACAGGAAGCGGCGCAGCGTTGCCGCGTCGGCCGTCACTTCATGGGACAGCCGCTCGTAGTCCGCTAAACCTCGGATCAGCCCCAGGATGGTCTCGACGTCCGTTTCGTCTGCGAAGCGCAGGTTCAGATTCGGTACGTTTGTTGGTGCAGTCCGCTCGCTCATGGGGTGGCCCCTTCCAAGCCTCAATCGAGGTCTGATATACGCTCGCCTTCATACGACTCTTCTGCCTCCCAAAGCAAGCACCCCCGAAACGGTGCCGCACGTGATGACCGCGGCGCCTTTTTGCCGGGCGGGTTTATTGGTGTTTTTCAAACGATTTGTTGTATACTATGAACTTGTTGCAGGATGCCTGGGCCAATGCACCGCTTAACGTCCTACATCCGTGGGGACATTCCAGCGCGAAGGGAATAAAATGACGACCGAATCCATCCTCCTGGTGGACGACAACCCCACCAACCTGCAGATGCTCTTTCAGCTGCTCGAAAAGGGTGTGGGCTGCAAGCTGCTGGTCGCCAAGAACGGCGAGACGGCGCTCACCAT
>JBFYWS010000280.1:0-4437 GCA_041310935.1 Desulfobacteraceae bacterium
TGGCCGAAGCCCTGCGCGAGCAGATGAATGCCGCCCTCCGAGCCCCCGACCCTGATCTGACACCTTTCAGGCCGCTGCTGGAGCGCTTCACCTGGGAAGGCGTCCACCGCTCGGTCGCGGCGGTTTATGACACCCTCAGGGATGCCCGAAGGGTATTGTGATGGGCCAGCGGAGGAGGATTTACTGATTTTCACCACCGGCATCGTCAGCCGGAGAAGATTTGGGGTCACTCTGGTTTTTTGATTGAAGACCATGAAAACGGTCAAAAGGCGCCTTCCGCGGTAAAATACCGGCGTCAAATGGTGCCGCCCCCGTTTCCTTGCCGGGACCGACGGGGGCGTCACCATCGGGCTTGAATTTTAAAATTCACACGTCGCCCGCACACCGCCGATCCAGCCGTCCACGTCCGCGTCGCCGCCGCCCTGGTAATTGTCTTTCATGTACTGTAAATTAACCGTCAGGGCCAGATAATCATTCAAGCCAAACCGCACGTAGCCCTCCGCCACCTGAGTATCCTGAGGCCGCTCTTCGGTCTGTCCGGCCCCGTCCAGGTAAGCCAAGCCCAACCCGATGGAATCCTGTTCACGGCCCCACCAGTTTCCGCTGATACTGATGCCGCCCGAATACAGTTCCTCGTAATCAACCAGAGCATCATCGGAGCTGAAGGCGAAACGCACCCAGGCCCCGAGAATCTCGCCGAAGGCCTGGTCGAAGGAGAAGAACAGAGCTTCCAGCCCTTCCTCGCCGGTGCCTTCCGGGTCGAGAAAGTCACTGCTGGTCATGTTGTAGCCCACCCGGTAATGGCCTTCCCCCAGCGGGGTTTCGAGGGTGTAGTTAACCTGAGCCCCGTAAAAATTGTAATTGTTGCCGTCGTCGTTTTCGCCCACGTTCATGTAGACACCCCTGAGCCCCAACCGGCCGAAGTCCCACTCTACGGCTGCGCCGATGTCATAGGACGGCAGAAAGGCATTGGCCGCATTGACCAGGGCCACGTTCATGAACTGGGTGTACTCGTCGTTGGCATAGGCGTTGTCGTCCAGGTAGCCGGTGGCGTCGATCAGACCGCCGGTCACCCCCAGGGTGTGGTCATCCGCGAACGCGAAGGTGTGTTTGTACCAGACTTGCAGCAGGTAATCGCGGTTGCGGCCGTTGATATCCTTGACATCATCTTCCAGGTCCGCCCCCCAGGGCGCCAGGTTGAAGGCGGTCTTTTCGTTCAGGCCGTTTCGGGCACCAAAGCCCAAATTGAAGAAAATCTCGTCGTTCTCGGTGGGGGTAATGCTGACTTCCGGCTGAAACGCCATCGCCCCTCGGCCTCTGTCATCGATATCCGGTGGACCGCTGACCCATTCATACTGATAGGCCCCGGCAATGACGCCGCCGATGGACACATGCCTGGCGATGTCGGACAACTCGCCGTAGTCCTTTTCCACTTTTTCCTGTTTCTGCTCCAGTTCTGCGACCCGCTGTTTGAGCTGATCGACTTCCTGCCGCGTGGCTGGATCCTGCGCCCAGGCGCTTGCCGCTGAAAATATCAAGCTGATCAACACGACCGTCATTTTTTTGCGCATCATCGATCTCCTTGAAATTTACAGTTGAAAGGGGTGTGAAATTGTTCCACCGGGCCGATCCATTTTCGAGCCGCCGATCCCATTAATTGTGCGGCGGGGAAACCGACAGCCCGATGGCGTTGCCGACCTCGACGCTCTTTTTGGCCGTTTCCTCCTCTCTGAAAACAAAAAAGCCACGGGGTATCGGCACCTTCGTGGTGCACACCTTCCTCGTGGCTATGAATTTAAGTCTAAAGTTCTTGGATGAAGCTTATCCGCCGGTTTCACCGGCAATTAGCCGCTCATATATCGCACCGTTTGACCAGTCAATAAAAAAAAGTGAATCAAGCAAAAAATGCAAACTTATAAAATAATGGACGTCCCTCATCCTCCTCATCCTCTTCCGGGGCATTTAGATACCGGTGCGCATCAATGCTAAAAAATCGGTGAAGTTTCTCGTGTGAAGGACGCGGTCGGATAGGGTCTGATCCCGAAAAATACGGGCTATTTCGGAACCAATCTGCAGTTGGGCGTTGGCATCGTTGCTGGGCGTGAGAACCAGGAAAATCACATTTGCCGGCCTTCCGTCCGGCGCGTCGAAGTCGATCCCCTTCCTGGAAACTCCGACCACAACCAGCGACTCCCGCAGCCCGTCGATACGGGCGTGGGGGAGCGCCACCCCGTTTCCAAGGCCGGTGCTCAGCGCTTCCTCGCGCGACCAGACCGCTTTTTCCACGTCCTGTGCGTCCAAACCTTCCACCTCGCAAGCCGCCGTCGTCATTGCGCGGATGACCTCGCGGCGCGAGGTGGCTTTGAGTTCCCGCAGGAAGAGTTTCGAGGATAGAATATCCTGCAGCCTCCATTTTTTTGCAGTGCGCAGGAGCACCCGCATAGACGGTCCACTCATCATTGACGTGATCATTGCCATAATTATCAAGGCGACAAACAGCCGCTCACGGATTATCCCGGCTTCCAAGGCTATTATTCCCAGGATTATCTCCATCGCTCCCCTGGAATTCAAGGCAAAGCCGACGGCCCAAGCTTCCCGGGGCAACATCCCTCCCCACCGAGCTCCCATGGCACCACCGGCGAGTTTGCAAACGCAGGCGGTCAACAGGACCGTCAATACCAGGGGGAAGTCGAAATGGGTCACGAAGTTTACCTTGAGGCCGATGCTCGCAAAAAACACCGGGGCGAAAATGAACGAAACAAAATTGCCGATAACCACCCGGCTGCGCTCGCGCAGGTGTGATGAGTCGCCGATGGCCACGCCCGCGATAAAGGCGCCAAAGATCGCGTGAATTCCGATCCACTCGGTAAATGCCGCGCCGAGCAGTCCTAAAATCAGCGCAAAACTCAACTCACCGCCCGGCCAGTGGGTGTAGGCTTGCACAAACGGCAACACCTTGTGAATCACCCACCTTCCGGCAGTAAGCATTCCGCCGGCAAAAGCCAGCGTCAGAACGATGGTCAGCATGATAGCGTTGCCACTCCCGGACGGGTCGCCGATAAGCCCCAAAACCACGGCGAAGACGATCCAGCCGGTGAGGTCGTTGAAGATGGCCGCACTGACAACCACCATTCCCAAGTCGCTGCGGTAGAGCCCCATGTCCATGAGCGTTTTGGCGATGACGGGCAGGGCGGAGATCGAGATCGCAATGCCAAAGAAAAGGGCAAAGATAGTCGGGTCGGCGTCCCCATGCCGGCCAAGCGCCTCGGGTAAGACCATTGCCGCGCCCAATGCGATAAAAAATGGGATGACAATGCTGGTGATCCCCACCTTACAGCCGACCTTGCCCTGCTTCCAGACGGTGGACAGGTCGACCTCCATCCCCGCCACCAGCAGGAACAAGCCGATCGCCAGGGTCGCGATGGCGTCCAGGGCAATGGCGTTCGCCCCTTGCAGGGGGAAGAGGAATTCGCTCAGTCCGGGTGCAATGCTGCCCAAGACCGTCGGCCCAAGCAAAACGCCCGCGATCAGCTCCCCCAAAACGGACGGCTGACGCAGCCGTTGGGCCAACTCGCCGAGAACGTGGGCCACACAGAGCAGAACCCCCAAAGAGAGGAACAACACGATGATGTTATGCGATGTCAGAGTCCCCATGCCGCCTTTTTCAAACCCTTTGAGCGGGTTTCAGGACCGCCCCCGCCGGGTGTGGTGGGTTGATTGAATTCGAATGCCGGACGCCCGATTTTGGTTTAGCTGCTGCGCAACCATGGGACCGTGGCGGGTCGCCTCCGGATATGCATGCCCGGCCGGGGCCCGAACCTGCGGGGTGCAACCCTCGACGGGTCTTGGGAAAATCCGAAAACCTTTGCAAAAAGGCTATTCCTCCAACAAAAGCGGTGGGATGTGGACCGCCGGTTTCACGGGAGTTGGTGCAGGCGGTGAAGAATCGATTTCCGTGTCCCCCCTGACGGTATTGCCGGCAACAACAGGCGCGGGCACGTTTTCTTTGCTCTGAAGGTTTCCCTCCACGATATTGCCGGTGATCTCACCACTGCCCCGGTTCTTGAAGAACTGAAGGTCCCCTTTGATGTGGTTGTTTTTGATCTCATAGGCGCCGGTTCTGTTCTCCACAAACTGGAGGTTTCCCCCGATCTGGTTTTTCAAAGCCCGCAGGCGTCCGGGGCTTTTTTCGGCCTGCAGATCGCCGTCCACCCGGGAGGCCTCAACCCAAAGGGTGTCCTCATTGCCGGTTGCGGAAGCCTCCGTAAGTTGGACTTTTCCACCCACGAAGGTCCCCCCTCTCACGATCAGGAAGCGATCCCTTCGCCCTGCACATCACCGCCCACAACCGCCTGTTGCCGCAGTTCCGCCAAGTAGGCGTCGAAGGCCTGCACATTCCCATCTATTTGCGCGCCGTTGGAAATCAGGGCGGCACCG
>JBFYWS010000306.1:0-2832 GCA_041310935.1 Desulfobacteraceae bacterium
ATTTGGCGGATGGGCAGTGCCGCCCCCGGCTCGCGGCCCAGGGCGAGCACCTGCATGACCGCATCGAGCGGCCGACTGCGGGCCGGCTCCGGCGGTGAGGCCGGCGCGAGGGCGGACAGCGACAGCAGCCGCGCCGCACCGGGCCGATCCACCGCTCGCGCATCCGAGACCTTGAACCCGCTCACCACCGGCAGGTCGACGGCGTCCGATGCCTCCCACTCCTTGAAGAGCTCGCCCTGGTCGTTCAGCAGGAACCGGCGCCCCAGGTCGACGACGGCCGCCGGTGCATGCTCCCGGATGCGGATGCGCAGCCCCGAGGGGATGTCGCGCTGGACCTCGGCCTCGGCGATCCACGGGTGCGCCAACAGCTGTCGCCGCGCGGCCGAGAGGTTGACGCTCAGGACGTTGATCCCCTCTCGGACCCCGGCCTGGTGCATGATCTCCCGGGACGTCAGGCGCTGCCCGCCCTCGACCTGGATTCCCTTGGCCTTGAAATAGTCGCTCTGGACGAACACGTCGTGGACGAAGATGAAAAAGAAGCTCACCAACACCACGAGGGCAGCACCGGCGCAGAGCTTCAGGCCGAACACGCCGCGGCGCAGCAGTGCCTGCCGTCGGACCGCAACGGCCCGCCGGCTGATGTTCTGGCGCGGCGCGTGCCGGGTGGGGGTGCGCGCCGGTGGGCGCGCGCCCCGGCGAGGGGTGGCCCTCATGCCGCCGCCCCCGTCCGCCCATGTCGAATGCGGTGTGCCATCTTACACATCCTTCAACACCTCGGCCCCGACCTTCCAGACATCGCCGGCGCCCAAGGTCAGCAGCAGGTCCCCCGGCACCAGGCTCTCGCGCAGGTGGGCCACGGCGGCGGCGATGCTCTCGACGTAGACCACCTGCTTGTGGCCGTGCGCTTTGATCCCCTCGCACAGGCTCTCTCCGGTGATGCCCGCGATGCGGTCCTCGCCGGCGGCGTAGATCGGGAGCACGCACAGGACGTCGGACTGGTAGAAGGCCCGGGTAAACTCGTCGAGCAGGGCGCGGGTGCGGCTGTAGCGGTGGGGCTGGAACACCACCACCACGCGCCGCTCCGGCCAGCAGGCCTTGGCCGCGTCGAGGGTCATCTTGATTTCGGTGGGGTGGTGGCCGTAGTCATCCACCACGGTGACCCCGTTTTTCTCCCCCTTCACCTCCAGACGGCGCTGGACACCCGCGATGTTTTCCAGGGCCGCCTGGATCCGCTCGACGGGGATGTCGAGCTCCATCCCCACCACGATGCTGGCGGTGGCGTTGTAGACATTGTGCACCCCCGGCAGGTTCAGGGTGAAGGGGCCGAGGCGCTTGCCCTTGCGAAACACGTTGAAGCGGCTGCGGCGGCCTGCGATGGCCACGTCGCGGATGTGGAAGTCCGCCTGGGAGGTCATGCCGTAGGTGGTGTGCCGTTTCTGGATGCGGGGGATCAGGCCCTGGATGGACTCGTTGTCCAGGCACAGCACGGCCAGACCGTAGAAGGGGATGCGGTCGATGAACGCGAGGAAGGCGTGCTCGATCGCGGGCAGGTCCGGGTAAAAGTCCAGGTGCTCGCGGTCGATGTTGGTCACCACGGCGATCGCCGGCGCGTAGCGCAGAAAGGACCCGTCGCTTTCGTCCGCCTCCGCCACGATGAAATCCCCTTTGCCGAGGACGGCGTTCGTGCCGATGCTCATCAGTTTGCCGCCGATCACCACCGTGGGGTCGAGGCCTCCGCTCGCTAGCACCGCGGCCACGATGGAAGTGGTCGTGGTCTTGCCGTGGGCCCCGGCCACGGCGACGCTGTACTTGAGACGCATCAACTCGGCCAGCATCTCCGCGCGCGGGATCACCGGGATCGACAAGCGCCGGGCGGCCACGACTTCGGGGTTGGCGGGCCGTACGGCCGAGGAGATCACGACCACGTCGGCGCCCTGAATCCGGTCGGCGGCGTGGCCCTCGAAGATGATCCCGCCCAGACCCTTGAGGCGTGCGGTGATCTCCGAGGACTTGAGGTCCGAGCCGGAGACCTTGTACCCGAGGTTGAGGAGCAGTTCGGCGATGCCGCTCATGCCGATGCCGCCGATGCCCACGAAATGGATGTGATAGCGTTTGAGATACATAATCCGTCAGCCCGTCGGCCCGTCGGCCCGTTGGCCCGTTCGCCGGGTGATGAGGTCCACGCAGTCGTCCACGATGCGGCGGGCGGCGTCCGGCTTGCCGAGCCGCGCGGACTTCTCCGCCAGGCCCTGCAGTGCCTCCGGGTGGGAGGCGAAAAAGGTAATACGTCCGGCCAGCATGGCGCCGCTCAGTTCCGCCTCGGCGATCATCTCGGCCGCACCGGTCGCAACCAGGCACCGCGCGTTCAGGCGCTGGTGATCGTCCGCCGCGTGCGGGAACGGAATGAAGATGGCTGCCTTGCCGAGGGCGGTGATTTCGGCGACCGTGGTGGCGCCCGCCCGGCAGATGACCAGGTCGGCCCGGCCGTAGTGAACGGCCATGTCGTCATAAAAGGCCTGCACGCGACCGGTGATGCCTGCGCGGCGGTAGGCTTCGCGCGCCATGGCCTCGTCCGCGGCCCCGGTCTGATGCACGAAGTCAAAACGTTCCCGGGGAAGGAGGTGGCCCAGGGCCTCGGTTACCGCCACGTTGATGCCGTGGGCGCCCTGGCTGCCGCCGATGACCAGGACCGTGAACGTTTCCCCGCGGGTCGCGGCAGGGTCCCGGCGAGGACCGGCGGCGGCCTGCACGATCTCCCGGCGCAGGGGGTTGCCTGTCCACACGACCTTGCGCGGGTCGAAACCACCGCCGGTCCGCTCGAAAGCGGTGTAG
>JBFYWS010000613.1:0-4417 GCA_041310935.1 Desulfobacteraceae bacterium
CAAGGATGAGCGATCAATTGGATGATTTTGTGGAGCGCTTGCAGAATAAAATTTTTGAGGAGACCCGGGCGGCTTATGGCGAGATCGGGTTCCAACGCTGGCGCAAACCCTTGTATGGGGGCGTCATGCAGGATGCCGACGCACATGGACGCGTTAGCGGCACGTGCGGGGATACCATCGAAATTTTTCTGAAATTCAGAAACGACCGGGTGATCCAGGCGACATTTGTCACCGACGGGTGCGGATCCAGCACGGTGTGCGGGTCATTTGCCGCGGAGCTTGCCCTCGGCAAAACGCCGGATGAATTGACGACGGTCACCGGGACGGAGATTCTCGCAGTATTAGGCCGTTTCCCCAAAGAGGACGAGCACTGCGCCATTCTGGCCGCAGAAAGTCTTCAAGCGGCCCTCCATGATTACATGCGCCGGCAGATAGACAAATCAGCATCCGGCAATCCGATTGCCAAGATTGCTCATTCAAAAGGTATTTAATCATTAAAAAATAGAGTTTATAAGCGCTACACTAAAAATCAACGAATTGCCTTGGCACGGCCCCAGGGCGCCTTCAATAAACAAATAGGAATTCAAATTATTATAGCTAAACCATGGCATCAGCGGATCCCAAAAAGGGCGCGCCCGCTGATGCCCGATATTCGGAGAGTCTCATGTCATGGGCGACCGGCCGTCGGCCGGATGCCCAGGCGGATCATCTTGCGGCGCAGGGTGTTCTTGTCGATCCCGAGCTCGCGGGCCGCCGCGACTTTTTTGCCCTGGTTGCGCTGCAGGGTTTGGAGGATGGCCGCTTTTTCGACATCCCGCAAGGTCACGCCGGCCGGCAGGTTGACGTGATCGCCGCTGGGGATGAGATGCTCCGGAAGGTCCTCGATGCGGATGAGATCTTCCCGGCAGAGCACGAACGCATGCTCGATCGCGTTTTCCAGCTCCCGCACGTTGCCTGGCCAGTCGTGGAGCATGATGGCGGATATCGCCTCCCGGGAGATGCCCGTCACGCCGCGTCCCTTCTGATGGTTGAACCGCTCGATGAAATGATCCACCAGCAGCGGGATGTCCTCCCGGCGTTCGGATAGCGTCGGCAGGAGGATCTTGAACACGTTGATGCGGAAATAGAGATCGTCGCGGAACTTTTCCGCTTTCACCAGCTCCTCCAGACGGCGGTGGGTGGCGGCGATGACGCGCGCGTTGGTCGGAACGGATTGGCCCGATCCGAGCGGTTCGTAGACCTTCTGCTGGAGCACGCGCAGCAGCCGCACCTGAACGGCGGGGGCGATGTCCCCGATCTCGTCCAAAAAAACCGTGCCGTTCTGGGCCAGGGCGAAGCGGCCGGGCTTGTCCTTGCGGGCATCCGTGAAGGCGCCCGCCTTGTAGCCGAAGAGCTCGGCTTCGATCAGCGTGTCGGGCAGTGCTCCGCAGTTGACCGCAATAAACGCTCCGCCGCGGTGTGGGCTATGGTTGTGGATGGCCCGTGCGATCAGCTCCTTGCCGGTGCCGCTGGCGCCTTCGATCAGAACGGTGCTGCCGCTTTCGGCCACCTGGGGCAGGAGGCTGAAAATTTTCAGCATCCGGTTGTTTTTGCTGACGATGTCCTCGAAGGAGTGCTGTCGCAGCAAGGCCTTCTGCAGTTCTCGAATTGCGGAAATATCCTGGAAGGTTTCCACCCCGCCGACCACCCGGCCCTGCGCATCCCGCAGCAGGGCGGTGCTGACATTGATGGGGATCCGCTTCTTGTCGGCGCGGTAGATATGCACCGGCATGTTCGACAGGGGGCTTTGGGTCTCGATCGTGCGGCGCAGCATGCAACCGGTTTCACAAACGTCGGCCCGCAAGACCTCGAAGCATGCCCGGCCGAGTGCCTGTGCCTGCGGTATCCCGGTGATGATCTCCGCGGCCCGATTGAAGGAAGTGATGCGCCAGTCCATATCCACCGTGAAAACTCCCTCCTGAAGGCTGTCGAGGATCAGTTCGTGGTGGCGCTGCTGCGAGTCATCCGGTTTTGTTTCCATGGCCGTCGCCCTTTTACGATTCGCTGTGAAGAATGACCGAAAAGATTTGGGTGCATTTTGTTCCTATTTTTCGATTCAGTCAAGGTCCGGCTGTGCCGCCCATGCGCCGATAGAGCTTCTGCTCAAAAACTTCTTCAAGCCTAACCGGCTAAGATAAAATAAAAACATCCCCATGTTGATTCTTGACGTGGTTCCGGGCACGGTTGTTGCTCAGTCTTCGTCAAACTCGCTTCCTGGCTCCATCTGGATGATGACTGGAACCATATGCCGACTCATCTCTGCATATTCTGCCCCAAAGCCCATAACCGCCTGGATCAAGGGTCGATGCCGCTGCCTGCCTCCGGCCGGGCTCTTTCCGCAGGCTTCCCCCGAACCGCCATACCGGTCTTCATGGGCAGGGTTTCACCGGTCCTGGACACCTGCACCCAACTGGGCCTTTTGGAACCGGACCGGAAGCGGAAAATAACCTGCCAAACAATCCCAGTGAAAGGCAAATCCATTTTCGAGCGTGCCGACGAGATCAAAAAGCTCGGTGTCCTCGTCGTCATCTGTGGTGCGGTGAGCGACGCGCTCTACAACCTCCTCAAGGAGAGCAACATCGACTTGGTCTGCGGAATCACCGGCGATATCGAGGAGGTGATCGATGCCTACCGCAACAGGACGCTGACCCAGGCCCGATTCCGCATGCCGGGCTCCGAATAGCCTCAACCCTTCAGGGAACGTTTTGAACCCTCACCTCTTTTTTGACATGTGCATTTTGTTCCTTTTGATTTTTTATGGTTGAACCAGCTTTTTTCCAGCAACAAGGTAATTGATATTAAAACAGCATGATATGCAAAGAGTCGTTCGATTCAGCGACTGGCACCGCTGTTGCTTAGTATGTTTGAGCAAAGCCCTCTTCGGGGGGCAAGATTCTGTCGCCCTCTCAGGTGTTTCACCCTTTCCGCGGGATCGTTGGCATGCTTTCGAGACAAGAATTTTTCAAGGACCTGCTCTTGCGAGGGGTCCGGGCCGTAAACGACTTGGCCGGCGAAGGCGAAGGCCGTTCCTCAGAGCATGACGAACCGGGACAGGCGTTCGATCTGCCGGCAACCGAACTGAGCCCTTCGCTGCTGGCGATCGAGGCGGAAATAAGAGGGATCGATCTTCAAGACGGCCGCACCGAAGAATTGCGGCGTGCGATTTACGAGAAGCTGGAACAAAACAACCCTTACCCCAACCTGATTGCAAAAGGAGGCTAAAATGGAGCGTTTCGGCACAGGTTACTTGGAGGAGCGCAAACTGGTCCAGCGCTGGCCGCAGCCGATCCCCGCGATCGTGGCCCTGTTGCTGACGTTGGCCGTGTTTTACGCCACGTGGTGGATCTTCCAGGACCCGCGGGGCTGGATGCGGATGTACACCCCCTATGTCGGCTACATGTACACGCGCTGGTGGCTGATTGTGCTGATCTGGATGGTCTACATCTTCAACTACTGGCCCTTCAAGCGCAGCTGGTTGGAAAACACCCACCCGCTCGTCAAGGGTGCGGTTCTTACAGTGATTTCGGTCGTCATCCTGTGGGTGCTCATCAAAGGGTTCTTCGAGTCTTTGCTGGGCAACTATGGGATCGCTTACTTCAACCCCGACAATCTGATGAAACTGCCAAGGATGACGGAGTTCTTCGCGCTCGAATACGCGTCGCTCGCCTGCCTGATGTTCGCAGCGATCGCCTCCTGGCTGAGCCCGGCCTGGGTGGTGGCCTGCGAGGAAGTTCCCTGGCAGGACATGAACCAACCCGGGAAGGGCATCAGCATCCTGGTGGCGACGTTCTTTTTAAGCACCCTGATCTTCTTCATGACGATGCATTCCCACATGGGCATCCTCTACTACCCCTGGCAGTATTTCACCTCCATCGCGCCGCCGTACTGGGAAAAGTTCGCCAACACGGTCTCGGGCAATTTCCACGTGTCCTGGATCATGTGCTGCACGGTGACGGTCTGGATCGTGGAAACCATCTGGGAGCGCTTCCCGTTCAAACTGATCCGCACGAACTGGTTGCGGCGCATCGTGGCGTTTTTCGGCATCATCGCCATCGCGTGGGCCATGCACTTCTTCCTGTATTTCGCGCAGGAGCTGACCTGGGGTCCGGCCATCCGTGGCACCCGCCTGATCAACGCGCCCGACTGGCGCTGGCTGCACGTGGGTGAGATGGCGGTCTTCTTCCTCGTCCCGGCTCTGTTCTTGACGTTTTACTGCGGCAACTGGCCGCGGAGGTTCAGCCTGCCGGTGAACGTGCTCATCCGCACCGTGATCACCATCGCCGCTGCGAGCCTGCTCTATATTTTCTACTACAAGACCTCTCATGATTTCCTTGGGACCCAGAAGGGCTTCATGCACGAGTCGCAGTTCCCGATGATC
>JBFYWS010000425.1:0-5729 GCA_041310935.1 Desulfobacteraceae bacterium
CGGATGGCGCGCGCCGCCTCCAGGCCGTCCACCTCCGGCATCGCCACGTCCATGAACACGATGTCGAAACGGCCGGCCGAGAAGGCCGCCACCGCCTTGCGGCCGTCTTCGGCCAGGACGGCGACGTGGCCCCAGCGCTCGAGCAGCCGTAAAATGAATTTCTGGTTGAAGGCCGTGTCCTCCGCCACCAGGACGGTGAGTGCCCGGCCGGCCCGGGCGGCCGGCGGTGCCGGCGGTGCCGCAGGGGGTGCGATGGCGGGGCCCACCCCGGCGGCGGCTCGGGCGAGCGCGTTCAGAAGCTCCCCGGGCCCGAAGGGCTTGAGCACCGTCACCCCCACGCCGAGGGCTGCGCACTCCGGCTTGCGCCGGAGGTGGGCGAAGGTGAGCATCATGACCACCCGGACGTCCGGCGCCTGCCGGCGAAGGCGCGCAGCGAAATCGAACCCGTCGGCGCCGGGCATGTCCGAGTCCAGCAGCACGAAGTCGGGGGTAAGTCCGGTCTGCCCCAGCACCTGCAAGGCCTCCTCGGCGCCGGCGGCCGGCCGCACACTCATTCCCGCCCGCGCGAGGATGGCCCCGCTGATGCGGCGCGCGGCGGCATTGTCGTCCACCACCAGGACGGTTTTGCCGTCGAGCTCCGGCCGGAGCACGGGCCCCGCCGGGGCAGGTACCCCCGGCGGCCGGCCGAAAACGGCGGTGAAGCCGAAGGCGCTGCCCTGCCCCGGCACGCTTTTCACCCCGATCCGACCGCCCATCAGGCGCACCAACTGGGCGGAAACGGCCAGCCCCAGCCCGGTGCCGCCGTAACGCCGCGACACCGAAGGGTCCCCCTGATCATAGGCCTTGAAGATCCGGCGCTGCGTGTCCGGAGCGATGCCGATGCCTGTGTCCGCCACCGTGACCTGGAGCGTGACCTCGGTTTCCGTCAACGCCCGCCGGGTGACGGAGACAATGACCTCACCGCGCGCCGTGAACTTGATGGCGTTGTCCACCAGGTTGAGCAGGACCTGCCGGAAGCGGGTGAGGTCGCCGACCAGCCGGTCCGGCACCTCCGGCGCCAGCCGGCAGGCAAGCTCGATGCCCTTGGAGTGGGCCTTCATGGCCATGATCTTGAGCGACTCGTCCAGGAACTGCTCGAGGCCGAAGGCGGCCTGGTCCAGTTCCAGCCGGCCGGCCTCGATCTTGGAGAAATCCAGGACGTTGTTGATGATGGACAAAAGCGCGTAGGCCGACGAGCGCACCACGTCCAGATCCTCGCGCTGGTCCGGCCGCAGATCCGAAGCCAGCATCAGGTCCACCAGCCCGATGACGGCGTTGAGCGGGGTGCGGATCTCGTGGCTCATGCTGGCCAGGAATTCGCCCTTGCTGCGGCTGGCGGCCTCGGCCGCAAGCGTGGCCTGCCGCAGCGCCTCCGACCGCTGGCGCTCGGTGACATCGCGCAGGAAAACGCTGAAACCCGCCGGCCGGCCCTTGGGGTTCTTGAGCAGCGAGATGGAGGACTCCACAAAGCGCTTGGCCGCATCCTTGCGGATGAGCACCCAGTCGATCGACCGCGCGGTGTCGCCGGTCTCCAGCACCTGCGCGAAGGCGGCGTCGATCTTGTCGAGGCTGGCCTCGCCCACGATGTCGCGGTGATGCATTCCCCCCATCTCACCGGCGGGGAAACCGAGGATGCGGCAGGCGGCGTCGTTGAAGAAGACGAACGCGCCCTGCAGGTCGAGCTCGAAGTAGCCGACAGGGGCGTTCTCAACGATCAGCCGGAAGCGCGCCTCGCTTTCCCGCAGGGCGGATTCGGCCTGCTTGCGGAGGTTGATGGTGTACTGCGCGTGGGAGCCGAAGATGACGAACAGGCACAGGATGGTCAGCCGGCCCCAGATGGCGCTCATCCCCGGGCCTAAGAGCCGCTGCATCATGTCGACGTCGACTTTCAGGAAGATGAAGAGGACCGACTCGAAAATCGTGTAGAACAGGGCCAAGCCGAGCCCGACCAGGACCATCTGGTCCCAGATGCGCACCTGGATTTTCGGTTTGGTGTTGGTGGTCATATAAGCTAAACACCTTTTCACCGCAGAGACGCAAAGTGCGCAGAGAGATTGTTCTTTTCATGTGCCGGTGAGAGGCCGGCACATGAAAAACACTCAGCCTGCGGCGCTATGCCCTCTCATATTGACACTCCCAAGGGGCTCACTCTCGGATTTGTCCGACATCTCATAGGGGTAACCCAAAATGTTAATGCTGCCCGCAGGGCGAGCCGGTTTATGAACCGCCGCCTCTCACGGCGGTTCATAAAGATACCCTGCTCTGCGTTCTCTGCGTCTCGAGCGCAGCGGGCGGTTTGTCCCTGAAAGCCTTCAGCCTTCCGCCTTAAATCTTCAGTCTATCTTCCTGAGTCGTAAAACGTGACGTTACTTGGAAGTAACTATCGATTGGCTCCCGACAAAGTCTACATCACGTCCGGCGGGGGCTCGATGCCCAGATCCTTGATTTTATAGAGGAGGGTCTTGTAGCTGATTTTCAAAATCTTGGTGGCCTTGCTGCGGTTCCAGCCGGTTTTACCAAGCACGTAGGTGATGACCTCTTTTTCCACCTTGTCCATGGCGCGCTTGCGGACTTTCTTCAGCGACAAGGCGGACAGGTCGTTGAGCTCATTCGGATCCAGGACACCCCCCGGCGCGAGGGCCTGCCCAAAACCGGCGGGGGTTGGAGCGGCCGCCGGGGGGGGCGAAACGGCCAGCAGGCCGTTGAGGCCCTCCTCGCCGTCGCCTAAAATCATGATCCGCTTGAGCACGTTCTGGAGTTCGCGGACATTCCCGGGCCACCGGTAGGCGCACAACCGCTGAATGACGGCAGCCGTCGGGATCCGTAGCGCTTTGCCGGCGAACTGGGCCTTGTATTGTTCGATGTAATAATGAATCAGGAGGGGGATGTCATCGGGCCGGTTCCGGAGCGGTTCGATGTAGATCTTGATCGCGCTCAGGCGGTAGTAAAGGTCCTCCCTGAATTTGCCGGCAACGAGATCTTTTTCCAGGTCGTGGTTGGTGGCCGCGATGACCCAGGCGCTGGTCTTGACCGCCTTTTCGGACCCGAGCGGCGTGAAGTCGCCGCCCTGCAGCACATGCAGAAGTTTGGATTGAAGCGGCAGGGACATGTCGCCGATCTCGTCCAGGAAAAGCACGCCGCCATGGGCCTGCTCGAACTTCCCCCGCCGGCGGCGCTCAGCGCCCGTGAACGCACCCTGCTCGTAGCCGAACATTTCGCTCTCGAGCAGCGTGTCGGGCAGGGCGGCGCAGTTGACCTTGACGAACGGCTTGCCTGACCGGTCCGACTTCTGGTAGAGGCTTTGGACCGCCAACTCTTTGCCAACGCCGGTTTCACCATACACCACGGTGTTGAGTCCGGTGCTTGCGACTCGGTCGATGAGCTCCCGGATGCGCCGGATATTCTCGCTGACGCCGATCAACTCATTTTCCATAGAAGCGTTGACTCTCCCAGATTGTGTCTGCCGTGAAATAAAGGTATGTATAAAAGGTAATAAGCTATTTTAACCGGGAATGGGGGGTTTGACAACTATAAATCACATTCCCTTGACTTTCTGGTCTTTTTGTGAATTAATTAATATGGTTAATTGGCGCCCTGACCAACCGCGAGGCACGCGGCAGGCGGCCCGGCACGAAAAGCAAAAAACAGGAACCGTTACTGATCAGTAACAGTTCAGGTGTTTAGGCTGAAGACTGAAGGGAAATAATGATGACTCAGGTGTTCAGACTGAAGACTGAAGACCGAAAGGCAACAATGATCGTGCATGTCGTTTCCTTCAGTCTATCTACCTGAGTAGGTAAGAATGCTCTTGCACCCCTTGCGCGCGCAACTGAATCGGCAGGGGATTGATGAGGGAGATCAGGGTTGGCTAAAAAGGACGAACTGTCTTCGACCGAGAGGCTGCTCGAGCTGATTCGAGACGAAGCTCCGGCGGATGCACCGGCCGCTGCCAGCGGCACGCCGCAGCCGATCGGCAGCCGTATCCGGAATTTACTGAGCAATTCGGTTTTCATTTCAAAAAAGTCGATTTCGGTGGGCGTGGACCTGGGGCGCGAGGATGTGAAGCTGGTCATGCTCAACCGGGTCTCCGAGCGTAAAACCGAAGTGCTCGACTACGCCCGGATCACCTTGAACCCGGAGGTCCCCAAGGACCACCCGGAATTCCACCAGTTCATCCGGTCGACCCTGCTGAAGTTCTGCGGCCCGCACCGGAACATCGAACTGTGGGCGACCATCTCGTCGGCACGGGTCGAAAACCGGCACATCAAGATTCCCAAGGTCCCCCAGAAGCAGATCGCCAATTCCGTTTTCTGGACCTACCAGCGCCTCTCCGCATTCAACGCCAACGAGACCATATTCGATTTCCACGTTCTGGGGGAGATCGAAGAGGCCGGGGCCCGGAAGATATCGGTGATGGCCTTCATCGCACCGCGCCAGGAGGTCGAGGACCTGCGGGGCCTCTTCGCCCGGGCGGGTTTTGCGCTGTCGGGCATCTCCATCGTGCCTTTCGCCTTCCAGACACTGCTGCGCACCGGGCGCATCCGCAGCTACGGCGCGGCCGTCTCCACCCTTTATATCGGCCGGGACTGGTCGCGCATCGACATCTTCTCCGGGGACAGCCTCGTGCTGTCGCGCGGCATCAAGGCGGGCATCCGCACCATGACCGACGCCCTGCAAAAGGAGATCGAGCAGAACTGGTTCGAGCTGTCCCTGGCGAAATCCCCTACCTCGGACCTGAACCGCATCCAGGCCATCAAACAGCGCCTGAAACAGGAGCTGGACGCCGCCCACAACGTGTTCTTCGGGGCCATCCATGCCGAGGCGGGTTCCGAACCCGACGACAAGCAGCTCGCCGTCCGGGAGGAGCGCATCTTCCAGATGATCCGGCCGGCCCTGGAACGGCTGGTGCGCCAGATCGAGCGGACCATCCGGCACTTCGCCCTCAATTTCGACAACACCCGGGTGGAAAAAATCTACGTCTCCAGCGGGGTGCGGCCGCACCCGCGCATCCTCGACTACATCGGCAATGAGCTCGGCCTGCCCGTCGAGATCATCAGCCCCTTTGCGGACGGCACCGACCTCGTGACGCTGCGGGAGCTTCCCGGCTCCAGGCCGGAGCAAAGCGCCTTCGCCCCGGCCATGGGGATGGCCATGGCGACCAACCCCGCCACACCGAATTTTCTGTTCACGCACAAGGACAAAGGCAAGGTCGCGAGCACCCGGCGGATCAACCACGGCATCTGCGCCGCATGCGCTGCGGGGGTCCTGCTGTGCATCGGGACGGCGTTCTGGCAGGAGCGGCAGATCCAGGTGAGGGACACCCAGAAGCTCGGCCTCCAAGCGCAGTTGAGCGCGTTCCAGGTTCGCGTGGACCGCAACCTCATCCTCAAGCTGCTCGACCAGATCCGCGCCCAGAACCAGAGCCTCCAGGGCATCGGCAGCAGCTACCTGGGCGTCGGCGTCCTGGGAGAGGTGGCCAACGTGACGCCCCCCAGCATCCGCCTGCTCGGCATCAGCGCCAAGCTCGGCGCGGCCGGCAAACCGGCGCCGGGGGCCAAACCCGAGCCGCCCAAAAAAGTCCTCGTCCTGGACGGCGTCATCACGGGCGACCGGATGAGCCTGGAATCGGATTTGGCGGGCTACCTGATGACGCTCAAGAACTCCCCGCTGTTCAAACAACCGACCATCAC
>JBFYWS010000483.1:0-4990 GCA_041310935.1 Desulfobacteraceae bacterium
GGGATCTGCGGGCACACGGCCGGCCGGTCCATCGTGATGCTGTAGCCCTTGCCCGGCTGCATGGGCAGCTTCAAGCCAAGCTGCGCTGCAACCGGCGCCGACCAGGCCCCCGCCGCCAGCACGAAGTCCCGGGCGGCACGTTCCCCCCGGTTCGTCACGGCCGCCTCGACGCAACCGGCAGCACACCGGAAACGCTCCAGCCGACACTCCTCCTCGATGACCACCCCGGACCGCGCCAGGGCCTGCTTCCAGGAGGCGAGCAGCTTGTCCGGCCGCAGGTGGCTGTCTGTCCGGTGATACCAGGCGCCATAGACATCCTCCCGCAGGGCAGGCTCCACGTCGAGCAGCGCCTTGCCGATCAGGGCTTCCGCGGCCACGCCGTGGGGCCTGAGCAGATCGTTCACTGCCGCGTACCCCTGCATTGCCGCCTCGGACCGGTAGACGAGCAGCACCCCGCGCGTTTCATAGTCGGCCGCCAGCCCCCCTGGCCCCAGCAGCGCTTCGAAAAGATGCTCCGAACTTTTCAGAATCGCCGCGCGCGCCCGGATCGCGTGCCGGACGTGGTCCACCCGGCACATCCCGGCAAACCGGAACAGCCAGGATATCCGGCCCATATCCAACGTGGGCTTGATGGAAAGCGGCGACGTGCGCCGCAGCACGCCGAGGATCTCCTGACGCACGGCGCCCGGGACGCACAGCGGCACGAGGTCGCTCGTGAACACCAGCCCGCAATTGCCGTGGGAGGCACCGGCGCCGACAACCGCCTGCTCGATCACGCGCACCGCGCGCCCCGCCTGCCTTAAATAGTGGGCGCAGGCGAGCCCGATCACTCCGCCGCCGATGACCAGGACATCGTCATTTTTTCGATCGTTGTGCATGCGATCGCCTGATGAGTCTTCGTGGATTTGACAGCCCCCGTTCTTTTTGCCATACGTTGCGGTCGGAAGTCACGCGCTTTGATCGATGCGGGGACGGATCCACCCGGGGAGCACTCCATGATTCTGACGTACGAGGGCAAAACGCCGAAGATTGCAGCGAACGTCTTCATCGCACCCACCGCCGTCGTCATCGGCGCGGTGGACATCCAGGAAGGTGCGAGCATCTGGTACGGGGCCGTCCTGCGCGGCGACATCGCCGCCATCACGGTCGGCCGCAACACCAACATCCAGGACAACTGCACGGTTCACACCGAGCACGGCCACCCCACCGTGATCGGCGCCGGGGTCACCATCGGCCACAACGCCGTCATCCACGGCTGCGTGATCGAGGACGATTGCCTGATCTCGATCGCCGCTACGGTTCTGAGCCGGGCGGTGATCCGCAAGGGCGCCGTGGTGGCGGCCGGCGCGGTGGTAAGAGAGGGCCAGGAAATCGGCCCCGGCGAGCTGGCGGCGGGAATGCCGGCCTCCGCCAAACGGCTGCTGACAGAGGCCGACAAGGGCCTGGTTTCAGGGGCGGCAGCCGTCTACCGGGATCTCGCCGCGCGGCACGCCGCGCTGACCGGGCCGCCCGACCCCGCGGGAGGATGAGACATGTTTGACACGAACACACTCTTGACCGGGGTGGTGATTTTCCTGGCCCGCATATGCGACGTCTCGCTCGGCACGGTCCGGACCATCGTCACCGTCCAAGGCCGCAGCGTCATCGCTTTCGTCCTGGCCATCTTCGAGATCCTGATCTGGATTGCGGTCGTGAGCACGGTAGTGCAGAAGGTCGCCGGCCAGCCGATCCTGGCCGTGTTCTACGCCCTGGGATTCGCCACCGGCAACATCGTGGGTATCGC
This sequence comes from Desulfobacteraceae bacterium, assembly GCA_041310935.1. GTDB lineage: Bacteria > Desulfobacterota > Desulfobacteria > Desulfobacterales > SpSt-501 > SpSt-501. The sequence continues at coordinate 1,784 of JBFYWS010000483.1, forward strand.
CGTCGAGCGCAAAATCGCCCTGGGGTTCATGGTCCTGCGGGTGTTCACCCGCACGGCCGGAAAAACCTTGACCGAACGGCTGCGGGCCATGGGGCAAGCGGTGACGGTGTTCCGGGGGGAGGGCATGCGCGGACCGGTGGACGAGCTTTACATCGCCTGCCGGCGGCGGGATATGGGAAAGCTACTGGAGATCATCAACGCCGAAGATCCCGAATCTTTCTACATCACGGAAATGGCGCGCGATGTCTGCCGGTCCATGCCACCGCTTGCAATGGAATGCGGCGGGTGGCGCTCGGTGTTCAAGCGCAAATGATCCGCGCTGAAGGCCGGGGACCCATCAGCGGGCCTTTGGGGGGTGCTCCTTGCCGGGAACAGCGCCGCGCATCGATGCGATCAGCTTCTGTTTGAGCTGCCACATCTTTTCCGTCAGCGACACGTGGTAGATGTGCGGGTTCATCAGCCGCTTGACCCCGGGGTCCAGGCGGTCCGTGTCCGCCTGGCGCACGGCCCGAATGGCCTCGATATCCGGAAATTCATATACCAGCCGCCCGTCTTTCAGTATCTCCCGCTGCAGAGGTTCGACCTCGAGAATGTCCTTCCGGTTGAGCGACCGCTGGAGGCTGGCCTCGGTCATGTGGCGCAGGACCATCTTCGGCATATCGGCCGGCGATTCGTCCTTGGTGCTCAGCAGATCGGCGGTCGCCTTGTCGCGGCGGTCGTAAAGACGCCACGCCCGCTTATCCCCGGGATTGGGGATCTTGGAGGGTGAATCCGAAAGCTTCATGGCCGGGACCCAGCGGGCGTCCCGCCGCAGTGCGACCAATTTGTAAACCCCTTTCAGCGCCGGGTCCCCGGCCGAGGTGACCAACCGGGTACCGACGCCGAAGGACAGGCGCCGGGTGATGTGATCCGCATCGAGCCCGTTGCGCGCGCCCTCCTGGCCGATCTGGGTCATGATCTGCCAGATGCTGAGTTCGTCGAGCTCATTGGAGAGCACGATCGTCGTGTCCGGGAACCCGGCCGCATCCAGCATGCGGGCGGCTTGAATGCCCAAGTGCGCCAGATCGCCCGAGTCCAGCCGGATCCCGATCGGCTTGTGCCCTTTGCGTTTGAGTTCTTCGAACACCTTGATGGCGTTGGGGATCCCACTGCCCAGGGTGTCGATGGTGTCCACCAGCAGCACGCAATCGTCGGGGTAGGTCTCGGCATAGGCCCGGAACGCGTCCAGCTCGGTCATGCCGAGAGCAAGAAACGCCTGCACCATGCTGTGGGCGTGCGTTCCCTTGGGCGGATACCCGAGCACGTGGGAGATTCCCACGTTGGAGGAGAAATCCGCCCCCCCGATCAGGGCCGCCCGGGCCGCCGCCGTGACCCCCTTGCCGTGTCCGCGGCGCGCCCCGAACTCGATGATCAGCTGGCCGCGGCTGCTCTCGTGGATGCGCGCGGCCTTGGTGGCGATCAGCGTCTGGTAGTTGAGATGGTTGAGCAGCGCGGTTTCCAGAATCTGGGCCGTGGCCAGGGGCCCCGTGACGACCGCCAGCGGCACGTTGGGGTGGACCACCCGGCCCTCGGGGATGGCCCGCATCGAAAGCGCGTCGAAGTTCCCGTGCTTTTCGAGCCAGCTTAAAAAATCCGCGCTGAACACGGGCTGCCCGCTGCGCCCGGTTTGACCCCTGAGGCAGTCGAGGTCCTGCCGACGGAACCGGGCCTCCTGCATCCAGTCGATCAACCACTCCAGCCCGGCGTTGATGCAATAGCCGGCCTTGTGGGCGCCGTAGTCCGGGGTGTCCCGGAAGAAGTAGTCGAACTGCGCGGGCTTATCGTGCAGGCCCAGGCGGAAATACAGCTGGGCCATGGTGAACTGGTACTCGTCGGTGAAGAGAATGCCTTCGGCCAGCTGCTGCTGTGCGGTCTTCATGGAGCTGTTGTATCCGAGAGGGCGGGAAAATTCAAGCCGTTCATGCGGCCGGGGCGGGGATGATCCGAGGACGGGAAAAGGCCGTCAACACAGGCGTGCGCAGAACCGGCGCGCCGGGCTTTTCCCCAAAAAAGAGCGCCGCAAAGGCGATCACTCGTTGATCAGCTTTTCACGGTTCTGGATGAACCCGTTGCGAATCGCCACATAGGAATCCAGGGAGGCGTCCTTGATGGCCTCGTAATCGCCGATCCGGAAGGTGGTGTCGTTGACAGCCTCACCGGCGCGGAGCGCGACCGATGGCGGGATTCCCGGCACTAGCCAGTACAGAGGGTCCAGCAAAGTGTCCCCCACTTTGCCGACCGAATCCCGTCCCGTGGACGGCCCAAAAACCGGCAGCATCAAATAAAAGCTTGATTCCCACCCCCACACGGCGAAGGTCTGCCCCGTGTCCTCCGGGCTTGTGTCGAGTTCGGGATAGATCGAGGCCACATCAGCAAAACCCAGAAAACCGACCGTGGTATTCAAGAAAAACTGGCAGAACTCGTTGCGCGCCTTTAACCACTTCGCCTGGAGAAGGCTGTTCACGAAACGCACGGGGAAGCGGATGTTGTGAAACATGTTTTTTACGCCCGAACGGATCTCGATGGGGACGACGAACCTGACACCTTGAGCGGCGGGTTTCAGAGCGTAGAAGTACATCTTGTCGTTGAACCAGAAAATGGCCCGGTTAACCGGTTCGATGGGGTCGGCGACGGTCACCTTTTTGCTGTCATCATCGTACTCGTCTTCGTAGTCGTCCTGATCGGTTGACGGCGCCGCCGCCGGGGTCGGACCGGTAGCGGCCGGCTTGGCCTCGGCGGCCCATAGAGGCAACGGCAGGCAGACAAACAGGAAGACGACGGCTATCACGGCAGCGGCGGCGGCAGGCATCCTCTGCATCGAAACCAATCTCCTTTTCCTTACTTGCGCTTCTCCACTTTGATGGCGATCGCCTCGATCATCCGGATGACGACCGCGTCCCCTTTCTTGATTCCGTCAAGGTGCTTGAGGCCGTTGTCCACCCGGAGGACCCGGGTCCGGCCCCCGGCCACCTTCAGCGTCAACTTGCGTGTCTTGGCGTCGACTGCTTCGACGACGGCCGCCATCTGCACGCTCTCGGCGAGCAGAACCGTGGCTTTGCCTCCTTTGGGGACCACCGACACCAGCCGCGACTCGGCGGGGCTGACCGGTGCATCGGCCTTGCGCATGAAGACCGCCAGGGGTTCGGTGTAAGTCGCCTTGACCGGGTC
>JBFYWS010000487.1:0-3245 GCA_041310935.1 Desulfobacteraceae bacterium
CACGCTGCAACTGTGCTCAGGACGGTTGCTGCCTGCCGCCGGAGTTGATCAGCTATGCCGAAGACCGCTTGGTGTCGTGCTGGTGCGCCGGGCAGCAGCAGCCGTGATGACTTCGTGAGAAACCCAATTTCGGCGTTGCGCTTCGTCCCCCGCTCGCGGCGGCGGACAGGGAGAACGCCTCGCTCGGCGGGAACTCGCGCGCCTTGAACTTGGGCTTCTTACGAAGTCATCGAATTTCTTCAAGTCCATCAAGCATCACGAACGTGCATTTTTTGTGGGAGTGGCTTCCAGCCACGACGATGATCGCGGCAAGGTGCCGCTCCCACCAACAGCCGGAAAAAAGCGACTTCACTGAAAAAATCGATTGGCAATGGACGAATCACACGCATACACGTCTCCGCCCGCCACAATGACTCCGCCCCCTCTCATTCGGGTGGACGGGCTGAGTGTCCGTTTCGACGCCGGGCGCAGCGGATTCTGGGGCCAGCATCGTAGGGTGGTCCATGCCGTGGATAACGTTTCGTTTGCGATCATGCCCGGCGAGACCCTGGGGCTGGTGGGCGAGTCGGGGTCCGGCAAGAGCACCACCGGCCGGGCTATTTTAAGGCGGGTGCCGGCCGCCGCGGGCCGTGTTCTCTATAGGGAGCGGGACATCACCCATGCAGGCGATGCGGAACTCAGGCTGCTGCGCCGCCACATGCAGCTCGTTTTTCAGGATCCCTATGCCAGCCTGAACCCGCGCATGCGCGTCATCGACATCGTGGCGGAGCCGCTGGTGGTACACGGGCTGGCAGCGAACCACCGCGAGGCGGCAGGCAAGGTGGCCGAATTGATGCGGCGGGTGGGATTGCCGCCAGATGCCGGCAGTCGCTACCCCCACGCCTTCAGCGGCGGACAGCGCCAGCGGGTAGGGATCGCCCGGGCACTGGCTCTCAACCCCGAATTCATCGTGGCCGACGAACCGGTCTCCGCTTTGGACGTCTCGATCCGCGCCCAGATCGTGAACCTGATGCAAGACTTGCAGCGAGATCTCGGGATCGCCTACCTCTTCATCGCCCACGACCTCACCGTGGTGCGGCACATCTCCCATCGCATCGCGATCATGTACGCCGGAAAAATCGTGGAGATCGCCGGCCGCGACGAGATTTACCAAAGGCCGCTGCACCCTTACACCCAGGCCCTGCTCTCGGCTGTGCCTGTGCCCGATCCCCGGATCCAACGCGTCCGCCGCCGGATCACTTGCGCCGGCGAGCCGCCCAACCCCCTGGAGCCGCCGCCGGGCTGTCGTTTCCAGAGCCGCTGCCCGCAACGATCAGGCCAGTGCCGGTTTGAGGACCCGCCGCTCGAGGAGCGCACTGCCGGGCACCAGGTCGCCTGCTGGAACAGCTGATGGATTCTATTTCATCGGCCGGCGAACACCCCGGTCAACCCCGCTGCCCCCACCCGCTGCTCGACCTGCTTGCGATCGGTGGTGTAAAGCCCCCTGGCCTTCATCCGTTCGAAATAGACCGAACCGGAGAAGGTGTATTTCAGACTGAGAATGCCTTCTTCCCGCATCTGTTGCCGCACGAACCCGATCGCGTCCCCGACGGCAAGCGAATCCGGCAGCACCAGCAGCTTTTCCCTGCGGGCCGCCTTCACGGCGTTGTAGCCGGCGAGGGCGCCCGTGCAGATGGCCTCGGTGTGGCCTACCAGGAGACCGGCCTTCTCACCGCCGCAGAATAGATTGGTAACTTCCTCGACCTTCAAAGCGTTGTCGCGGGGCGCCATGCCGACATAACGGATCGAGTTGCCTATCCCACCGGCATAGGGGTCTTCGTAGCGCGCGTTCTCGAAACCGGGGATCTGACGCAGCAGGTCCAGTGGAAAGAACGGGGTCATGAGCTTGGCGTGGCCCGTGTCGAGCAGAACCATGTTTTCCTCGAACTCGGGAATCGCATACTGCTGGCAGCACTTGAGGGCCAACTTGCCCTTCAGCACTTTGGACGGCGGCAGCGGGACCACTGCCACGCCTTGTTTATCGAGAGTAGCGACGATCTGCGTATCGAGCGACTCCTTCAGGAGCTTGCAGGAGCCGCTCATGGCGCCGATCTGATCTCCTTTGCGGCCGATCATCTCCTTGACGCCGGCCTTGGAGGTCACGCTCACGCGTCCTCCGAAGGAATGACATCGGAGTACACACATGGCGCAGCCGTTGCCGTACTTGTTGCAGTTGGCCGGGCCGCCGGCGGTGCCGGTGGCGTCTATGAACACATTGCCTTCAAACCTCAGGGACTCCTCTGCCTGCTTGGCGAGAACGGCCCGGATGGCACCATCCGCCATTTCCACATCCGTGACCCGCACCTGGCAATGGATGCTGACCCCCCGGGACAGCAAGAAGCTGCGCACCATGGGTTCCATGCGAGCGACGCTGTAGAGGTTGGAGTGCCGGTGGCCCGGGAACTCGATTCCCCGATGGAGCGAGTTCTGGTCGGTGAGTTCGAAGAGTTCACCGCCGCCCATGGCGATCATTTCTTCAGCGGCGGTGAAGCGGCCGTTGTTGCGCATGATGCCGCCGACAAGCCCGGTTCCTAGCAGCATGTCGGTGCGTTCGAGCAGTATGACCTCCGCACCCATTTTCGATGCCGAAAGGGCGGCCGCACACCCGGCCCAGCCGCCACCGATGACGACGATTTTCATGTGAGAGTCCTTTTTAGAGATGGTATCGGCGCCAAGGCGGCCGAGTTAGATGGTGCCGGACCCCGGTCCATTGCTCCAACCGCGGCAGTCGGTACTATAAATCGTCCTATCGTGCGATTGTCAAGTTTTTCCTCAGGCGTGCTGACTGCGGCTGATTCGTTCCGAGGGCCGGGCTGGCGTTCATGGAGAAAATGGTGTAACAGGGGATGGTATATTTTTTCCCAATTAGTGGCGCCTTTTTTATTTGCCTCCGTAAAAATTAAATAACTAATTGATAATAAGAATAATTTTAGCTATGAAATGTGTCGATCGGCCGGGCGCGCTTTTTGCATTGATCGTGGTTCAGATTCCTGCAGATGAGGTGACGAGATGATTACCGATGAAAACCAGATTTACACTGAAGCCGCTTGCCGGCGCAAGGACTTCCGCCGATTCTTTGAGCCGCATCAGCCGCCGATAGCCAACTGCCTCACGCTGGGCGGTTCTTTCCGGGACCGGGTTCAGGATCTGAGCTCCAAGGGGGTGTTTCTCGCGACCAGCCGAAACCTCTCTGTGGGCGAAGAGAT
>JBFYWS010000505.1:0-3738 GCA_041310935.1 Desulfobacteraceae bacterium
GGCCTTCCCCGGCCTCGATCCGGGCGAGCAGGTCGCGGATGTAGGGCAGCCCCTCCCGGCACGGGGTGCACCACCCGCAGGACTCACGCGCGAAGAACTCGATCAGGTTCAGGGTCGCGGCCACCAGGCAGGTCCGGTGGTCGAAGACCATGATGGCCCCGGTGCCCAGGCGGTTGCCGACCTTCTTCAGCGCGTCGAAATCCATGGGGATGTCGTAGTGCTGCCGGGGCAAAAAGCCGGTGGAGGCCCCGCCCGGCAGGCACGCCTTGAACTCGGAGCCCGCGAGCATGCCGCCGGCGTACTCCTCGATGATTTCACTCAGCGGCACCCCGATCGGCAGCTCGTAGCAGCCCGGCCGCTTGACCTTGCCGCTCACGCCGAAGATCTTGGTCCCCGCACCGGTCGGGGTCAGAGCGAGCTTCTTGAACCACTCGGCCCCGTTGCGCACGATGTGGGGCAGGCAGGCCAGGGTCTCGACGTTGTGGGCTAACGTCGGTTGGCCCCACAGCCCTTTTTCCGTGGCATAGGGCGGCGGCTGCCTGGGGTTGGGCCGCCGGCCCATCAGGGCGTTCAACTGGGCGGTCACCTCGCCGCAGATGTAGCGACCGGCGCTGCGGTGCACGACGATCTCCAGGCCGAAATCGCTGCCCAGGATGCCGCGGCCTAAGTAGCCGGCCGCCGCGGCGATTCCGATTTCGCGCTCCAGGATGCGCGCCGCATTCTCGTACTCAGGCCGGATGAAGATGATAGCTTTCTCGGCCCGGACCGCCCACGCGGTGATGACGATGCCCTCGATCAGCATGTGGGGGTCGGTGTGGATCAACACCCGGTCCTTGAAGGTGCCGGGCTCCATTTCGTCGGCGTTGCACACCAGATAGCGCGGGAACGGTGCATCCTCGGCGATGGTCATCATCTTGCGGCCGGCCGGGAAGGCCGCGCCGCCGCGGCCCAGGAGCGCCGCATCCAGAATGATCTCCTGCACCTCGCGGGGCGAGCGCTGCGTCACGACCTGCGCGAGCGCCTGGTAGCCGCCGCTCGCGCGGTACTCCTCCAGTGTCGCGATGCGGTCCGGCTTGCGGTTTTGGAATAGAACTTGTGGATAGTTTGCCAAGGATTAAATCCGATCACCCCGTCTTGCCGTCGACCCCTTGAACCCGCCGAGGCTCGGCCCCTGACGTTGCCGCCCCTCTCAATTTCTCCAGAATCCCGTCGATCTTCTCCGGCGTCAGCTCGCCGTGGACCCTGCGGTTGACGAGCATGGCCGGCGAGCGGTCGCAGTAGCCGATGCAGCAGACCGGCAGCAGCGTGAAGAGCCCGTCAGCCGTGGTCTCCCCCATCCCGATCGCAAGCCGGCGGCACAGGTAGTCCCGAACCGACGGATACCCGTTCATCCAGCACACGACGCTGTCGCACACGTGGATGACGTATTTTCCCACCGGCTCGCGGAAGGTGAAGGTGTAAAAGGTGGCGAGCTCGTCCAGCTCGAGCGGCGTCATGCCCAGCAGTCCGGCCGCCTCGGCGATCGCCGCGTCGCTCAGGTAGCCGTAGTGCTCCTGGACCGCGAACATCACGTCCACCGCGAGCTCCCGCGGATGCTCGACGCTTTTTATTTCGGCTTCAAGCCGCTCTTTCAATTCTTTCGGAAGCATGATGTCGGTTGCCGTCAGCAAATCCAAACAGATGACATCGCGGCTGGAAGCCGCTCCCACAGCTCAATGCCCGGCCAGATAGAGCGACGGGCCCATCGCAAAATATCTTTTACAAAAAAATTCTAAAAAAATAAAGATTCCGCCGAAGGCGGAATCATCGGTCGATGTCGGGGAGGATGTAGTCCACCGAGCCGATGATCGCAATGAGATCGGCGATGGTCTCGCCCCGGGCCAGGATCGGCATCGCCTGCACGTTGGCGAACCCCGGCCCGCGCACCCGCAGGCGATAGGGGTGGCCGAGGCCGTCGCTCACCACGTAATAGCCCTGCTCACCGCGCGGGATCTCGCAGGCGGCATAGGCCTCGCCGCGCGGGATCTTCATGCCGCGGGTGACGTTGACGAAGTGGTGGATCAGGCTCTCGATGTCGTTCAGCATGTCCGCCCGCTGGGGGATCACGTAGCGGTAATCGTCGGTGATGGTGCGGCCGGCCGGCATGTTGTCGGCCGCCTGCGCGATGATCCGGATGCTCTGGCGCATCTCCTCCACGCGAACGAGGTAGCGCGCGTAGCAGTCGCCGGCGACCGCGGTCGGCACCTCGAACTCGAACTGATCGTAGCCCGAATAGGGGAATTTCTTGCGCAGGTCCCACTCCAGGCCGCAGGCGCGCAGGTTCGGCCCGGTAACACCCCAGTCGATGGCCTCCTCCTGGGAGATGCGGCCGATGCCCTGGGTGCGGGCCTTGAAGATGGGGTTTTTGCGCGTAAGGGTTTCGTACTCGTCGAGGCGTTTGGGGAAAACCTTGACCAGCCGGTCCACGGCCTCCTTCCACCCCTCGGGCAGGTCCGCCGCGACACCGCCGATGCGGAACCAGGACGGGTGCAGCCGGCCGCCGGTGATGAGTTCCACGATGTCCAGGATCATCTCGCGCTCGCGGAAGGCGTAGAACGTGGGGCTCATGGCGCCGACGTCGTGGGCGTAGGTGGAAAACCAGACCAGGTGGTTGCTCAGCCGGAAGAGCTCGCTTAAAAGCACCCGGATCACCTGGGCCCGCTCGGGCACCCGGATGCCGGAGAGCGTCTCGACGGCCCGCACGTAGGGCAGGTTGTTGGCGGCCCCGGCCAGGTAGTCCACACGGTCCGTGTAAGGGATGAACTGGTGCCAGGTCTGGCGTTCGCCGATCTTTTCCACGGCCCGGTGATGGTAGCCGATGTCCAGCTCCATGCCCGTGATCTCTTCACCGTCCAGGGTGAGGATGTAACGGATCAGCCCGTGGGTGCTCACGTGGTGCGGCCCGACGTTGAGCACCAGCTGGTGGGGGGCCCCCGTCTCACGCACGAACATCCCGGCGTCGGCAGGCTGGTGCCGGCGGGCATCTTCCAGGGTGTAGGGGGCCATCTCGGTGGCGCGGCCGGGGTAGCTCTTGCGCAGGGGGTGCCCTTCCCAGTCCTCGGGCATGATCAGCCGCCGCAGGTTCGGGTGGCCGTCGAAGCGCACCCCCATGAGGTCGTAGGCCTCGCGCTCGTACCAGTTGGCGGAGGGCCAGATGTCGGTGATGCTGGCGGCGGTGGGATCCGCTCCGCGCAGCGGCACTTTCAGACGCAGCCGGGTGGGCGGGTCGAAGGCGAGCAGGTTGTAGACCAGGGTGAAGTCCGGGGCATCGCCGCGGTTGCGCCGGGCCGACTCGTCCACGGCGGTCAGGTCCTCGAGCCTCCGGAAACGCGGGCTCGCTTCGTGCTTGAGGTAGCGCAGGACCTCCTTGACGCGACCGGCCTCGACCTGAAAGGTCGGCATGTCCGCAGGGTGCTGCTCCGGCCGCACGGCCTCCCCGAAACGCTCCGTCACGGCATGGGAGAGGTCATTCTCAGTGACGTTCAAAACGATGCGCCGCGCCGGGGGGGTCCACATGAGGTCCGAGCGGCTGTCCGGGAAGCGCGGCGGCACGTCCGAGGTCCCGCGGATCGTGACCCCCTCCATGCCCGGGCCGCGCGGGTCGCGGGACTTGGTGCGGCCGTCGACGAGGATGGCACCCTGGGTCCCCTGGGTGCCGCCCGCCAGGTTGAGGACCGAGCGGGTCGGCCGCTCCTCGCC
>JBFYWS010000517.1:0-5507 GCA_041310935.1 Desulfobacteraceae bacterium
GAGCAAAGACTCCGGGGTCGATCCCCCGGCCCGAGATGCGCAGGTCCCACCCGATACCGGTACCGTAGGCGACCCGGCCGGTGACCGACAGAAGACCATCGGACGGCAGGAAGAACTCCAGGGTCCGGACGTCAGCCTCGGTCTCTGTGAGGTTCAGCTCGGCGCGCGCCGCGATTTCATGGTCGTCGAGGCGGGCCGACAGGTCGGTCAGGTCGATTGCCGCCTTGATGCTTCCCGTCTCCAGACCAAGGAGACCCTCGGCCTGGAGCCGCAGCCCGTCCAGCAGGAGCTGCCGGTCCGGAACCAGAAGACCGAGATCCAGATCATCCGCCGTGACCACGAGCCGGTAAGGTGTCTTGGCCCCCAGTTCGGCCTCCCCCGTGAGCCGGAAGGACCCGTCGGGCCCGAGGCGCAGCAGCAGGTCTTCGAAGCGCGCGGATCCACGTTCCACGGTGAAGCGGCCGACGCCCTGCAGGTCCTGTCCAGCCACGTCCGCACGCAGTTCACGGATCTCCACGGCAGCCGTGATCGCCAGAAGCCGGTCCTCCAGGGCCAGATCCGCGGGGCGCGGCAGCGAGCCGGAGCTGACCAGAAAAAGCGTTTCAATCGTGACGTCCGGTTCCAGGCCGAGGGCCGGCGCAGAAAGACCGCGTATACAGGCCTGCAGATCCCAGGTCAGGGTCTCGTCCCAACCAAGCCGGCCCTGGAGGTCTACCTGACCCTCATCGTTGCGTAAGCTGAATGTCTCAATGCCGGCATGCTCCCCCGAGCCACTGAGTGCCGCTTCCAGCCGGACTGTCGGCAGGCCGGTCATGTGGGCGCCGGTCATGAGCCTTGCGGTCCAGGCCTCGAGCCCGCCGTGCAGCGCGATGTCCCCGGCGTCGATCGTGACGACGGTCTCCGGGTCCAGCCGGTAGTGGAAGGCCATCCAGTGGCTGTCGAGTCGCACCTGGGGTGTACCGAGCAGATCCTCCGCCCCGAGCCGCGTTTCGAGAGTCGCTCCGGCCTGCAGTCTGTGAATGACCTCCAGTGATCCCAGCAGATCGCCGTCGACCGTCAGTTCGCCCTCGGCGTGGCTCGTCTCCAGACCCGCTGCAAGCGGCTCCGGCAGGGCGAAGCGCCAGCGTGCTCGGACCTGCAGCGGGTATCCGCCTGACGGCCAGAGCTCCGCATCCATCCACACCTCGATGTCCGGCATCTCCAGTTCGAGGGCAGCCACGCGCAGCATTTCGGGGCCGGCCTCGAGCCGTAGCGCGATCCGGTCCACCTCGAGTAGCGTTTCGCCGCCCCGCTGCATTGTCAGGTCCCTGAGCACGAACCGCTCGACCACAAACCTGACCGGAAGCTCGATTTCCTCCGGCACCGTCAGCGGGCCCGGGGGTTCCGGTAACTCCGGGTCGGGTTCCGGAAGTCCCACGGTCAGGCCTGCAAGGCTCAGTTCGGGGATCCGCAGCGTGAGCTTCAGGAGCGAGGCCGCGCTCAGCTGGACCCGTCCCCGCTCTAATAGGATCCGCGTGCCAGCAGACTTCACCTCGAGGCCGGTCAGCGACAGCCCTTGGAACAGCGTGCCATCTACGGCTTCGACGCGGAATTCCATTGGGGCGTGCCGCTCGGCCTGGGTAAAAAGCCACCGGGTACCGTCCTCCGTCACGACCAGCGCGACGACACCAGCCAGCGCCAGCAGGGCCAGGATCAGAGCCCAGCGCAGTGCGCCCATCAGGAAGCCTGAAAGGAGTCTCACAAATCGGGTCCCATCGTGAAGTGGATCCTGAAGTTGTCTTTGGAATCCGGTGCGTGGGCAAGATCAAGACGGAGCGGTCCGACCGGGGACCGCCAGCGCAACCCCACGCCGACCCCACCCTTCACTTCGTAGTCATTGAAATCGTTGAATGCGTTGCCGAGATCGAGGAAGGTGGCGACACTCCAGTTGCCATCGCCAATCGGGTGATCGTACTCGACGCTGCCGACCAAAAGATACCGGCCGCCGATCACGTTACCCTCGTCATCGATCGGGCCGAGCTGCTGGAAGCCGAAGCCGCGGACATTGGTATCGCCGCCGGCAAAGAAGCGCAGTGAGCTCGGCATTTCCTCCACGCTGGCTCCGGCGGTCGCACCGGCCTCTCCGCGCAGGATCAGACGTCCTGTTCCAAGCCCGTGGATGAGCTTCGCGTTGGCCCGACCCTGCAGGAAGGAAATCGTTGAGCCCAGGTTTTCCGATGCGCCCTGGCCCAACATGTCCACACGGTTTCCGTTCCGAGGGTAGAGCGGGTCATCGGCCTTGGTGCGGCTTATCCGATACGAGGGGATCAGCAGTCTGGAAATGTCGCTGACCTCCCCAACGGTAAAGTCCTCATACTCATACCGGATACCCTGCGTGGTTATCCAGCCTGAGGGGTGCCGCTGGACCCGGCTGGCGCCGATCTGGAAGCGTTCCGACTCACTGGTCCCCGTGTCCTCCGTACGGTTAGTGGCGAACAGCGCGAGGCTGTCGTTCAGAGGATCGCGCAACGGAATATCGTAACTGAAGCCGACGCCCGAGCGTTTGTCCGAGAGTTCGAGCTCGGCCTCGTAACGGTGCCCCCACCGGTTCGCATAGCGACGGTCCAGAGCGAGGCCGAGGCGCGGTCCGATGTCGGTGGAGAAACCCAGCCGCATTTCGTAGGCGTTACGCTTGCGCGGCTCCACCTCGGCAAGGATGGGTACCTCGCCAGCCATGCGGTCATCCTGGCGCGGGCGTACCCGTACGGCCTGGAAGTAGCCGCTGGCATTCAGGTTACGCTGCAACTGGATGACCTGGGCGGAACTGTATGGGTCGTCCCGTTGGAACGGGAACAGTCGGGCGACGAAATCTTCGTGCAGGATGTCCTGCTCGAGCGTGATCTCACCGAAGCGGTAACGTCGCCCGGTGTTCATCCACAGTGTAATCCGTGCATCATTCGCCTCCGGGTCAACCAGAAGCCGGCTCTCGGTCAGTTCGGCATCGAAATACCCACGGTCGGAGGCGATCCCGACCAGCCGGGAGCGCAGGCGGTCATGGGCGTCGTGGCGTAACGGGTCGCCCGGTGCGACACCGGGATTTGAAACGATGGCCACGAAGAAGGGGTCCTCCGCACCTTCTCCCTCGACGCGGACATCCACCTCGACGATGCGGACCACGGGCCCCGGTTCCACCGTCACCATCAGATCCCAGCAGGTCTCAGTGCGGGAGATTGTAACGCCGATATCCGGCTGATAGTGGCCGAGCGCGCGCAGGGCCTGGAGCGCACGATCTTCAGTACTCCGGATAATCCCGCGTTCGCGAAACGCCGGAAGCTCGCATTCGTAACGCCGCATGGAAACGAATGCCTCGATATTCTGCCTCTGCTCCTCAGTACCGCCCTGGACCTTCAGCCGGGGCTCTTCGTCGGCCTTTGCGGGCGAGAACTGCGTCAATGCGACCAACAGCGCCACGAAGAGAATCCGCGGCCAGGATCCCGGCCGGGGTCGGCTGCGCCGGGATTGTTCGGAATTCCTCATTGAAACCTGTATGATTTCGTGGGTGGGGGCGATTGGTCTGCGCCGAAATGATTCAAGTTGTTCCAAACCGCTGGAAGTCCAGTTTTGAAGATCTTTGTACGTTCTGGCATCCCTTTCATCCAAGTAATCAATTTCGTTCATAACGAATAAAAGTCGCGGTACTTTTTCCCGGACTTGCCTTAAAAACTCCAATTCCACCTCGGTGATAGATGGATCGGCTGAGATCAAAAACATTGCTGAGTCGAATTGCTGCAAAAAATTCAAAGCATTAAGAAGGGTGCTCTTTTTAGCAACCATAGCCGCGGTTTGTTCAAGCAAATCTGAAAGATGCAAACAATTTCTGCATGATATTGGAGTTGATTGGGTCATCTATATCTCCATGCTCTTTGAATTAGAGAATAGTTGCTATTTGCAAGGTCTCGAAAAAATTGGTACTATGGTTTGTTATACCATTTTTTATTTGACTTGATATCATCTTTTTTTAAAAATATATCATTTTTTTTATATCTTAACTGATGTCCACACCCTGATTTTCATCAATTTTCCCATCTTTATTGGTTTAATATTAACGAGTTATAAGATATCACCAGCGATTGAGCCTGGAAATTAAACCAGGCACCATGGCAATGCTATTGATTAAAGAAAAAACCGGCTTGGGTTCTTTTCGTCTATCCGGACAAACGTTGAATTCATTTTGACTATTTTGGTTGACAAAAACCAAGTTCCTATCTTATCTTAAAATCCGAACGATTGTCCAGGTACGGTTAGGGGGGGGGAATCGGTGGCTAATGTTACACCGTCAACTGACTGGGCATGCGGTTTCGGTTTGCCGTTCGCCCAACTTTAACATAATCGGAATCCGGGACGACTTTGGCTGGACCATCGCCATCATGGAGGATACAGGCCGGATGGTGCTGACCGCCTCGGGAGACCTTGTCGGGGACGTTGCCTTTGGGGTCTGCACGCCCTGCTGAAGAAGAAAATTTTCTGCCACATAGTCGGAAACAACGTAATAATTTCAAACAACGAAAAGAATAAGGAGAAAAAAACATGTCCACATTTACCGTATTGAAATTCGGAACCCCGGACGGCGCAGAACAGGCCTTGATGACAATCAAGGATCTGGAGCGCCAGCATATGATTAAACTGATCGACGCGGCCGTGTTGACTTGGCCGACCGGCAAGAAAAAACCAAAAACCCGCCAACTCCATAATATTGCCGCCGCCGGTGCCTTCGGTGGCGCGTTTTGGGGCATGCTTTTTGGAATTCTCTTTTTAGTTCCGCTGCTGGGAATGGCCCTCGGGGCGGCAATGGGTGCATTGTCAGGCTCGATGAGGGACGTGGGCATCAACGACGATTTTATCCGGGACTGCCGGGAAAAGATCACCGAAGGTACATCCGCCCTGTTCTTGATGACCACCGATGCAACGCAAGACAGGGTCATCGATGCCATGAAACAGCATAGCTTCGAGATTTTAACCACGAACCTTTCCAAAGAGCAGGAGGACGCACTTAGGGCAGCCTTCCAGGAGGAAGATTCATCGGAGGCATAATTCAGTCGATTTTCTGAATTTAATCTCTTTTGGTATTGCCTTCGGTCCCCTTCTGCCGCAACATGTTATAGCAGAGGGGGACCGGGAGCCGAACATGCCTTAAGATTCATTTTGAATATTTTTCTTGACAAAAAGCAAGTTCCTATCTTAGGTTTCCAGGGTAAAGTCCTGAAGATAAACCTCAGCATCGACAGCGAACTGAAACTGCGGCAGGTGCTCGAGGGGTCAGGACGGCAACGGGAGGGCGGACTTTCGCCTTATTCCCGCGAATGGAAAATGTTCTGCGCAACACCCCGCATTTTGAGAAGAAGGAGCTAAGTGATGATGGAAAAACTGACAGAAACACTGATATCCTCCAGAAGCGAAACCCTTGCCAAGGCCTTTTCCCGATGGGGACGGAGCGGGTTCTGGGTACTGGTGGCAACGGGGATATTTCC
>JBFYWS010000519.1:0-5222 GCA_041310935.1 Desulfobacteraceae bacterium
GCTCGCACTTGAAGCTGGTGCCGGAGGTGCTCCGCGGCTTGAAGGAGCGCGGCCTCGAGAAACTGCCGGTGCTGTTAGGCGGCATCATCCCGGAGAACGACATCCGGAAGATGCCGCCGGAGTCCATCCGGCGCGTGTTCGCGCCGCGGGACTACAATCTCAACCGGATCATGTCCGAAATCGTCGACATCGTTGCCGCTGCCAACGCTGTCAGCTTGCCATAGGCACCGACATGGATCTCAGGCAGGCCGGCATCAATTTGGAGGAGATCCGCAGCGGGAAGAAGAGTGCGATCGCCGGCGCGTTGAACCTGCTCGAGAACCGCAAGCCGGATGCGTCGGTCCTCGCCGCGAAGCTGATCGAGGCGCTCACCCGCATCGCACGGCCCCGGCGGCACGTCATCGGTATCACCGGGCCTCCGGGCGCCGGGAAATCCACCCTCATCGCACGCCTCATCCGCGAATACCGCTCCGAGGGCCACGGGGTCGGTGTCATGGCAGTGGACCCCAGCAGCCGCCGCAGCGGAGGCGCGCTGCTCGGCGACCGCGCGCGCATCGAGCACGACCCCGGCGATGCCGGCATCTTCATCCGCAGCATGGCCGCCGGGCGGCACCTGGGCGGGCTGGCCTGGCGCACCCGCCACTGCCTCACGCTGCTCGAAGCCGCTTACGACCGCATCCTGCTCGAGACAACGGGCGTGGGGCAGTCGGAAACCGAGATCGAGCAGGTGGCCGACAGCGTGGTCTATGTCGTGCAGCCGGGAAGCGGCGACAGCTTGCAGTTCATGAAAGCCGGGATCATGGAGATCCCCCACATCCTGGTGGTGAACAAGGCCGACCTCAAAAACCCGGCGCTGAAGGCCTTCCATGAGCTGCAGGGGGTGGCCGGTTTGAGCGGCCCGCGCGAGGACGAATGGGCCCCCGCGCTGATCCTTGTCTCGGCCCTCGAAGGCTGGGGGCAGGATCGGCTCGTGTCGGCCCTCGAGGCCCATTACCGGTTTCTGTCTACAGGCGACCTGGAGACGCGGCGCCGGAGGCACCGCATCCAGTGGACGTACCTGCTGTTCCTCGAGCGGTTCGGGAGCCACGGCGCAGAACGCCTGGGGGGCGAGGAGCGAATCTTCGAGCGACTGGAAACCCTGGATGTGAGCAACCCCTTCGGGGCCCTGAATGAACTGGCGCTGGACATGGCCCGGACCTGAACCTCACCCGCAAGCGCAGCGAGCGCCATGCGCGGGTGCTACTCGATCTCAGGGGTGCGGCGCACCGTTACGTTGCCGGCGGGCTTTGCCGGACCAGGAGTGTCACGCCGCACTTGTCGGCGGTGTCGAAATAGGCAAACCCGCTGCCGTTCTCCCTTCGGCCGCTGCTGAGCACCTCAAGACCCATGGCCGCCACCTTTGCCTCGGACGTCGCGATGTCTTCCACTACGAAGCCCAGATGGAACACCCCTTCGCCCTTCTGCTCGAGGAAGTCCTTGTAGATGCTGCGGCCTTTTCCGGGCTGTACGACCTGAAGCTGCACCGGCCCGATCATGGCGCATTTGATGGAAGTGTTGAAAAAGCCTTCCTCATCCGGCACGTCAAGCTGCGTGTATTCCCGCATCGGCGGGTAATCGACGAACGGGCCGATGCCGGTCGACTCCAGAAAGCGCACGGTAGCATCGAGGTCCCGGACCACGAGCGACAGGTGGTGCAACACCGAAAAAGGTTTTAACGGTTCCATCCTTCACCCTCCTTCGCCGTCTTCGGTTTCGATGGTGATCGCAAAATCCGGACATACGGTTTCGCACAGGTTGCAGCCGGTACAGCGGCGCATGTCGTCTTCCTCGGGCAGAACATACCCCTTGGAATTGATCCGGCCGGATACTTTGATGGCTCCCGTGGGGCACGCCTCGACACAAATCAGGCAGCCCTTGCAGTATTTCGCGTTCAGGCACAATCGATTCATATGTGTGGGTCACTCCGAGAGTTGATCCATGATTCCCTGGTACCGTTCGATCCAATCGGGCTTGTCGATGTCGCAGAATTCGCCTACTGGAATTTTGCCCGCGGCCTGCCCGGCGGCGCTCTTCTTCAAGGGTACGGTGATTTTTTTCATGTTTCGAAACATCTCCACCGGGGATGTCTTGCGATGCACCGGGCACTGGGAGAGGATTTCGATGAAGGCGGTGCCTTTCTTGCGGATCCCTTTGAGAATGGATTTGATCACCTGATGGGGGTGCGCCGTGGTCCAGCGGGCCACATAGGTGGCGCCGGCCGTTTGGGCGAGGCGGCAGAGGTCGAACTCGTCTTCCACATTCCCGTAGGGGGTGGTGGTCGTGGTTTGACCGATGGGGGTCGTGGGCGCCACCTGCCCGCCGGTCATGCCGTAGAGGCCGTTGTTCATGCACACGATGGTCATATCCATGTTGCGGCGGCAGGTGTGGATGAAGTGGTTGCCGCCGATGGCCGCGGCGTCGCCGTCGCCGGTAAACACCACGATTTTCAACCTGGGATTCGCCAATTGGGCGCCGGTGGCAACTGCCAGGGCGCGGCCGTGCAGGGTCCATCCGGAGTCGAAGTTGAGATAATGGCTGGCGAGCCGGGACGAGCACCCCACGCCGGAGATAAAGACGAAGTCCTCCTTGCGCAGCGCGTCTTCCTGAAGGAGGGTGTCGACGGCGTGCAAGGCGTAGTTCAGCACCTGGCCCGCGCCGCATCCCGGACACATGATCAGCGGCAGCCGCGGTCCCGCGGGTCCCTCCTCTTTCAGGTATTTGAGCATGGGGTGCTTTTTCATTGGAGCTCCTCGTAGATCCGCGCGAGAATCATTTCCGGCGAATGCAGGCTGCCGAGGCTGGGAATCGAGACCACCCGCCGGCAGCGGTCCCGCAGCGCCTCCATGATCGGGTGCGCCATCATCCCGAGATTCATCTCCGGGACGAAGACGACGCCCACGTCGGGCAGAAGATCACGCAGTTGCCGTTCGGGAAACGGCCACAGGGTATGAAGTCGAATGAACCCGATGGGGATACCGCGCTCCGCGCGAGCCTCCAGCACCGCCTCGATCCCGGTCCGCGACACCGAACCGTAGCAGATGAGCACGTGACGGCACCCCTCCAGTTCCCGGGTCTCGAGCCGGGCGATCGTGTCGACGTTGTCCTCGATCTTGCGGTGGATGCGCGCGACGTTTTCGAAGTGAACTTTCGGGTTGTAGCGGGTGACGTTGCCGTCCTGGTGGTGCACGAGGCTCACGTGGTTGATGTTGTACCCCTCCCCCCAAGTGGCCATGGGCGGGACTTGGGCGTGACCATAGGGCAGGTAGTGCTCGGGTGCGATGCCCATATCCTGCGGTTTGGTGCGATTGACGATCGGAATGGTGCCGGGCGCAGGGACAATCAGCCGTTCGCGCATGTGGGCCACGGTCTCCTCCGCCATGACCAGGACCGGCGTGCGCCAGCGCTCGGCCAGGTTGAAGGCCTCGATGGTGAACTCGAACATGTCCTGAACCGAGGCCGGCGAGAGCGCGATGATGGAGCCCTCGCCGTGGTGTCCCCAGCGGGCCTGCATCACGTCCTCCTGGCCGGTGGTGATATAGCCCTGGCCGGGGCCCGGCCGCTGGACGTCCACGATCACGAGAGGGGTCTCGGTCATGATGGCAAAGGAGATCACCTCCTGCATCAGGGAAAAACCCGGACTGGAGGTGGCGGTCATGGCCTTGGCGCCGGCCCAGGAGGCCCCCAGCAACACGCTGGCCGAGCTGATTTCGTCCTCCATCTGGATAAAGCGCCCGCCCAGCCGCGGCAGCCGGTGCGCGGCGTGCTCCATGATTTCGGTGGCCGGGGTGATCGGGTAACCGGCATAGACCCGGCAGCCGGCCGTGATCGCCCCTTCGAGGCAGGCTTGGGCGCCCTGCAGGTAATACACCCCTGGTTTCAAAATTTCGTTATTGGACATTCACGTCTCCCGGAGAAAATGGGATTGAACATAGCGCTTTCCCTTATCGAAGGCGGCCATGTTGGTGTCGATGGTCTTCGGCGGCACGCTTTGCTTCAGGGCTTCCATCAGCGAGGCTTCTTCGATCCGGTCGCGGATCAGTGCATACAGGGCCCCCAGGGCCACGACATTCTGGTATTTGAGATCGCCGGTTTCGTGAGCGAGCGCCACCGTGGGTACCGCATAGCGTAGAAACCGTCCGGATGGCGGTAGGGTGGTTACCGCGTCCGGGTCGAAAACGAGGATGCCGCCCTCTTTCAGCTCTCCGATGTAGGTGTCCAGCGCCACCTGGGACAGGGCGATGAGCACGTCGGCATTGCGAACGTAAGGATAGTTGATGTCGCCTTCGGACACCACCACTTCCGAGCGGCAGGCGCCGCCGCGGGATTCCGGTCCGTAGGATTGGGTGTTGACGGAGTTCTTGCCGCCAAACACGGAAAAAGCGGTGCCCAGGATCCTGCCGATGGTGACAACACCCTGGCCGCCGAAGCCGGCGATGCGGATTTCAAAGCGTTGCTGTCGAGTCAACGTTAAGCTCCAAGCGCAATGGACATTACTTGGGAATCTGGTAGCTTCCGTCGAGGCGGCGTACCATCTCGTCATGCCGCCGGTCCAGATGTTCCAGGGCGGCCTCGTAGTCGGCCTCGTTCCAGTCTTCCGACTGGCGGCGTTCTTCCAGCGCGGCACGCTCGTTTTCGTACCAGCGATCCGGGTCGAAGTTGTAGGTCATGGCTTTCAACACCCTGTTAAAAGCACCCGGTCTCCCCGATCGGGCATTGTGTCAGCAGTCGTGTGGGGGTGAACACCGAGAGATCAAGGGTTGGCGTGCGGCCGGTGATGCATTCGGCCATGTACTGGCCGACGGCCGGCCCCTGCATGAGGCCGTGGCCGGAAAACCCGTTGCACAGATAGAAGCCCTCGAGTTCGGGCCAGGGACCGATGACGGCGTTGTGGTCCAGTGTATTGACCTCGTAAAGTCCCGCCCAGCCTCGGATGAGCTTGAGCGACTCGAAGGCCGGAACGAAGGCGGCCAACTCCGGCCAGATCACGTCCATGAACCGCTCGCGCTCCCAGTTGAAATCGAACTCCACGGGGTCCTCTTCCAGCGACTTGCCGCATAGGATTAGGCCGCCGGACTCCGAGCGCAGGTAGAGCCCGGACGGGTGGAAGGTCAGGGGCAGGGGGTGTTCGGGCTTGACCTGGGTATCCACGGCAAATATCTGCCGCCGCACCGGGACGACCGGAA
>JBFYWS010000520.1:0-3186 GCA_041310935.1 Desulfobacteraceae bacterium
TCCGATTCCCGGATGCCACGGGCAACCCCTATTTGTCCTTCGCGGCCATGATGATGGCGGGCCTGGATGGCATCATGAACAAGATTCATCCCGGTGATCCCATGGACAAGGACCTCTATGACCTGCCGCCGGAGGAAGAAAAGGTCATTCCCACCGTCTGCCATGCCCTTGATCAGGCCCTGGAATCACTGGACCGTGATCGCGACTTTCTTACGACCGGTGGGGTATTTACCCACGATTTGATCGACGCCTATATTGCGCTGAAGATGACAGAGGTGACCCAGTTGCGCATGACCACTCACCCGATTGAGTTTGATCTCTACTATAGCCTCTGAGCCAGGTCTGGACCGGGGTACAGGCACCTGCCTGTACCCCGGGCGCACCCTGGGCGGTCGAGCCCCCACGGGCGCCTTCTGTATCATCACCTGCTCGGGTCACACTCATGAAGACGCCCAAGCCGAGGAAGCCTGGATTCGAGAAAAACATCCTCGACAACCTCAACACCGCCGTCCTCTTTTTCGACCAGGGGTTGCGCCTCGTCTATATCAACCCGGCCGGTGAAATGCTGTTGGCGGTCAGTTCCCGCCATGTCCTGGGCCTCAAGGCTGCCGATCTCCTTATCTGCCCAGGTGACATCCTGGAGTGTCGGCTGCGGCAGGCGGTGGAGACCCGACAGCCCTTCATCGAGCGTGAAGCCAATATCGTGCTGGCAGATGGCCGCGGCATCACCGTGAATTGCACTGTGTTGCCTATCTACAACATCAGGTCGGAGGTGGAGCTGCTGGTGGAGTTGCACCAGATTGATCGTCAGCTTCGCATCAGTCGCGAGGAACACTTGTTGTCTCAGCATCAGGCGGCCCAGGCCCTGATCCGCGGCCTGGCCCATGAGATCAAAAACCCACTCGGCGGCCTTCGTGGTGCCGCCCAACTCTTGGAACAGGAGCTGCCGGACAAGTCGCTGCGCGAATATACCCGCATCATTATCGAGGAAGCCGATCGCCTCCAAGCCTTGGTTGACCGAATGCTGGGGCCCAATCGCCTGCCAGAGCCCCGGCGGGTGAACATCCACTCACTCCTGGAAAGGGTCCGTCACCTGATGCGGGCGGAATACCCAAAGGGTCCCGTCATCGAGCGGGACTACGATCCCAGCATCCCGGACCTGATGGCCGACCCGGATCGTCTAATCCAGGCCCTGCTCAACCTGGCCCGCAACGCCGCCAACGCTACTGGCCAGTCAGGCCAAATCATTCTCCGCACCCGGGTAATGCGTCAGTTCACTATCGGCAACATACGGCATCGACTGGTGTTGCGGGTCGAGGTGGAGGACAACGGCCCCGGCATCCCGCCGGAACTCCAAGAGCGTATCTTCTTCCCCATGGTCACCGGCCGAGCCGGAGGCACCGGGTTGGGCTTGCCCATCGCCCAGGAACTCGTCAATCAGCATGGGGGTTTGATCGAATGCGAGAGCCAACCCGGCGAGGCTAGGTTCTACGTCTATCTGCCCCTGGAGACGACTCATGATTAGATCGCCCAAGGTTTGGGTCATTGATGACGACCGCTCCATCCGTTGGGTTTTGGAGCGGGCCTTGCAAAAGGCCGAAATGGATGTCACCAGCTTTTCCAGCGGTGTCGGCGTCATGGAAGCCCTGGGGCGGGAGCAGCCGGACGTCATCCTCTCAGACGTGCGGATGCCCGGCATCGACGGCCTGGAACTCCTCGGCCAGATCACCGATCACTATCCGGACCTGCCGGTCATCATTATGACTGCCCACTCGGACTTGCAGAGTGCCGTGTCCGCCTTTCATGGAGGCGCCTTCGAGTACCTGCCCAAGCCCTTCGACCTCGACGAGGCCATCGTCCAGGTGCGCCGTGCCTGCCGTCACCGGGCTAAGGTGGAGACCGCACCGGAAGAGCCGATGCCACAGGGCGCGGAGATCATCGGCGAGGCCCCCGCCCTGCAGGAGGTCTTCCGGGCCATTGGCCGCCTCGCCCGATCGAACATCACGGTGCTCATCAATGGCGAGTCAGGCACCGGCAAGGAACTGGTCGCCCGCGCCTTGCACCGGCACAGCCCCCGTACCGGTAAGCCCTTCATCGCCCTCAACATGGCGGCCATACCCCACGATCTGCTGGAATCTGAACTCTTCGGTCACGAGCGCGGCGCCTTCACGGGGGCTCAGAGTCGGCGCGAAGGCCGGTTCGAGCAGGCCAATGGGGGAACCCTGTTCCTCGACGAAATCGGTGATATGCCAGCGGAACTCCAGACCCGGCTGTTGCGCGTCCTCGCCGACGGCGAGTTCTATCGCGTGGGCGGTCTGGCCCCGGTCAAGGTGGACGTGCGCATCATCGCCGCCACCCACCAGCACCTGGAGGGGCTGGTCAAGCAGGGGCGCTTTCGCGAGGACCTCTTTCATCGCCTCAATGTTATCCGCATCCATTTGCCGGCCCTGCGCGAGCGACGGGAAGACGTTCCCTTGCTCATGCGTCATTTCCTGGCCGTCGCGGCGACGGAGCTTGGCTGCGAGCCCAAGGTGCTCTCGGCGGGGGCCGCCGATCGTCTGGCGAGCCTCGACTGGCCTGGTAACGTCCGCCAACTCGAAAACACGGCGCGCTGGCTCACGGTGATGGCGGCGGGCAAGGAGATCCATGTCGGCGACTTGCCGCCGGAACTGGCCGCCCCGGTAGTGATGCCGGAGGACGGCGACCAATGGCGGACAGCCCTTCGCCGCTGGGCGCGAAATCAGTTGATGCGTGGCCAAGGAGGGCTATTGAGTACAGCCCTGCCGGCCTTCGAACGTATCCTCATCGAGTCCGCCCTGGAACAGACCGGCGGGCGCCGTCAGGACGCCGCCCGTCTCCTCGGCTGGGGTCGCAACACCCTGACGCGCAAGATCAAGGAACTGCAGTTGGAGGGCGAGGCTGTGGATCCCGCTGGAGAGGCAACCCCGGTGCTCTGCCATGGCAGGGGTCTTGAAAGTCCGGGCCTGGTCCCAAACTAGCTTGCCATCCACTGACCTCGCCGCACCCCACCCATGGACAGCACCAGTATCGAACTGCCTAATTCCGAGATAGAATCCATACGCCTTCAGGATGGCTGCCTACGGGTACGCTTCTCCCAAGCCATCCTGATCAAAACCATGACGGGTTCCAGCGAGCGCACCCGCTGGTGGCAGGCCGGCGACTTGG
>JBFYWS010000552.1:0-3676 GCA_041310935.1 Desulfobacteraceae bacterium
GTCACGTGCTCGCGGATCTTGACGAACGCCGGGTCGTCGAACTTGCGCGGCCGCGGGAGGTCGACGATGATTTCTTCCTTGATCTTGGCCGGTTTGTTCGACAGCACCAGGATGCGCTGGCCGAGGTACACGGCCTCTTCGATGTTGTGGGTGACGAACAGCACGGTGCTCCTCAATTCGTTCCAGATCCGGATCAGCTCGTCCTCGAGGTAGTAGCGCAGCTTGATGTCCAGCTGGCCGTAAGGCTCGTCCATCAGGAGCAGGTCCGGGTTCAGGGCGAAATTGCGCGCGATCACCACCCGCTGCTCCATGCTGGAGGAGAGCTCCTGAGGGAAGTTCCTGCGGAAGGGCTTCAGCCCCACGAGGTCGAGCATGGCTTCGACCCGGCGCTCGATCTCGTCGGCCGGAAGTTTCTTGATTTTCAGCCCGAAGCGGATGTTGTCCTCCACGCTCAGCCACGGAACGCTGGAGATTTCCTGGAAGACGAAAGCGATGTTGTGACACCGCGGGTTGGATGGCACCCCATCAACCAGGATTTCGCCCTTGGTGGCCGGGATGAAGCGGGCCAGGGTGTTTAGAAACGTCGTTTTCCCGCACCCGGTGGGGCCGACGATGCATAGCATTTCGCCATCATAGATATCGAAATTGATGTCGTCCAGGACGAGAAGCTCGTCGTAACATTTGGTGAGGTCGGTTACGCTGACCTTGACCTTTTTTCCGCGGGCGTACTCTTCTTTGGTGGTCATTGCCTCAGCAGGCCTCCTAGAGGGAAAGTTCGGTGTCGTCGGATATTTTCCTGCGCATCTCCAGGAATTTGGGGTCCGTGTACTCCCGCGGCTTGGGAATGTCGATCGGGTATTGCGACTTGATGCGGCCGGGCATGCAGGAAAGGACGATGACCCGGTCGCCCAGGTAAATGGCCTCCTCGACGTTGTTGGTGACGAAGACCACGGTGCGCTTGTCCTTCTCCCAGATCGACAGGGTCTCCTTTTCCATGGCATAGCGGGTCTGCGCATCCAGCGCCCCGAAAGGCTCGTCCATCAACAGCACCTCGGGGCCGTTTGCCCAGGCGCGCGCCAGCCCCACGCGCTGTTTCATTCCCCCGGAGAGTTGGTGGGGGAAGGACTTTTCGAATCCCTGCAGGCCGACGAGGTCGATGTACTTCTGGGCGACCTCGTTGCGCTTGGACTTCTCGACGCCCTTGATGTAGAGGCCGAAGGAAACGTTATCCATGACCGTCTTCCATGGGAAGAGGGCATACTGCTGGAAGACGACGCCTCGGTCCGGTCCGGGGCCCGTGATCGTTTTGCCGTCCAAGAGGATCTGCCCGGCATCGGGCATGATGATTCCGGCCATGCAGTTGAGCAGGGTGGTCTTGCCGGATTGCCCCGGCCCCAGCACCACCAGAAACTCGTTCTCTTCGACCTGCAGCGAGATGTCGTCCAAAACGTTGATCGTGTATTGTTCGGTGACGAAGCTCTTGGAGACGTTCCGGCACTCGATTTTTATGTTAGGTCTCTGCGCCATGGGCAAACCACCCTTTCGAACCGTCTAAGAATAACCGCCAGCGAAGCGCCGATGATGCCGATGATGATCATGCCGACCATGATCATGGGCGGCTTGTACATGTCCATGCCCTGGATGATCAGGTAGCCCACCCCTTCGCGGGCGCCCACCAGCTCGGCCGCCAGCACGCACATCCACGACATGCTCAGCGCGTTCTGAACTCCCGCGAACACCGAGGGCATGCTGGCGGGGATGGCCACGTTGAAGAGCTGCTGGCGCCGGGTGGCGCCATAGGTGCGGGCTGCGGCAATCAACAACGGGTCGGTGTAGCGCATGCCGGTGTATGAGTTGAGAACGAAAATGACGAACGCGCCCACGTAGCAGATGAAAATCTTGGGTCCCTCGCCGATCCCGAACCACAGAATGGCGATCGGGATCCACGCGATCGGAGGAATCGGCCGCAGAACTTCGAAGACGGGCTTGACCACCTTGTCGAAGGTCCGGTTCCAACCCATGTACATGCCGAGCGGCAGTCCGGTGGCGGCCCCCAGCAGATAGGCCAGGATAACCCGCCGCAGGCTGTAGTAGATGTGCATCCATACGCTATTCCCGCCGATCTTGATCGAGAACATCCGCATGGCCTCCAGGTAGACCTGGTAGGGGGAGGGCAGAAACTCCCCGCCGATGATCCAGTGCAGCACCTGCCAGATGGAGAGAAAGATGGACATCGACAGAACTGGAAGAAACAGCTTGGAATTCTTCTTTAAAATGGCGGCTGTGCTCATAGGTTGACCCTCTTTGAGGATGCAAAACGGGCTTCGATGAGGTTCAGACCCCACGACATCATGGCGCCGGTGAAGCCGATGGTCAGCATGCCGACGATGATGATGTCGGGCATGGACAGGCGCCGCCCCATCTGGATCAGGTAGCCCAAGCCCTCGGAGGCCGCCAGCAATTCCGCGGCCACCAGCGTGGTCCAGGACGCATTCAGGGAGAGCTTGAGGCCGGTGAATACCATGGGGATGGCCGAAGGGACGCCCACTTTGTAGAAAGCTTCCCATCGGGAGGCCCCATAGATTTCCGCCACACGGGTGAGCACCGGGTTGGTGAGCTTGATCCCGGTGTACGAGTTGATCACACAGGGGACGAAGGCCGCGAGCCAGATGATGAAGGCTTTGGCCGGCAGACCGATGCCCAGCCAGATGATGGCGAGCGGGATCCAGGCAATGGGCGGGATGGGGCGCACCGCATCGAAAATGGGCGTCACCATGATGTCCACCGGCTTGTACCAACCCATAAACAGCCCCAGCGGGACCCCGATCAACACCGCCGAACCGAATCCGGTCAGGGCAACGATCAGGCTGGCTTTCGTGTGCGCGAACAGAGTGCCGCCGTCGGGGTTGGCTTGAGTGAGCTTCATGATAAAGGTGGACACGAGCTGGCTGGGAGGCACCAGTTGGTAAGGCCCGATGATGCCCAGCCGGCAGACAAGCTCCCATGAAATGAGGAAGGCGAGGAAGCTGATGATGGAAATGGTGTTGTCCTTGGCCGCAGCCTTTAGGTGCGCTATGTACGGCGTCGGCTCACGGGGGATCAGCGGTAGTTTGCAGACGTTTTCCATGGGCGTATCGACCTTCAAGGGTGAAATCGTTGCCGGGAGGAGTCAACCGGCCTCCCGGCAACAGACAGTGGGCTCTAACCGCCAGCGGGCTATTTCTTCCACTTTGCGGCAACCGCTTCCATGAACTTGGGTTCGATAAAGCAGTTGGCTTTAACGTAGCGGTCCATTTCCTCCTTGGTGATGCGGCCCTGGTCCACGAAGAACTGGGCGATGGCCGTCATCCAGGCTTTGGTCTTCTCCGGGTTGGTCAGCAGGCCGATCTGCTCGTCCGGGGTGAAGAGCGGCCGCAGCTCGAACTCCTTGGCCACGAATTCTTTTGACAGCTCAACGCCGGCGTATTCGTTGAAATACTTGTGCAGGCGCTCCGTGCCCCACTTGGGGTCGGTTTTCATCTTGGCGACCATTTTCATGTACTGGTCCAGCCACGTGACGACCTGGTCGGGGTTCTTCTCGGCGTATTCCTTGCGGACGATGATGGCGCCCGGAATCATGACACCGGCGCGTGCGCCGGAGGAGGCTTTTTTCCAGCCCCGGCCCTCGGCGATGTAG